>CAIXVA010000173.1 GCA_903922745.1 uncultured Actinomycetes bacterium | reverse complement strand
GCCTTAGTTGCAGCGATAGCTCCACTTGATGGATTAATTTGTGGACTAGGTGCTCGTGACACTCTGCGAACCGAAATGGGCTATCCATTACACGGACATGAACTATCTCTTGCCATATCTCCGGTTGAAGCAAGTGCTTCATGGGCTGTTGGCTGGAAGAAGGAAGCCTTTATTGGATCAGATATTTTGCTCGCACAAAAAGCCGGAAGCGCACAACGTAAAAGCGTTGCAATCAAGTCCCTTGATCGCGGAATTCCACGGGCAGGAATGAGTGTGAAAAACTCAGCAGGCGAAATAGTTGGAGAAGTAACTAGCGGAACATTTTCTCCATCGCTAAAGCACGGTATTGCGCTGGCTTTGGTATCAAAGGAAATAACCGTGGGGGATCAACTGGTTGTTGATGTGAGAGGTCGAGACTCACAGGCTGAAGTCGTAAAACTTCCTTTTGTTACTTCACACGTTCGTTAAAAACAACAGGGGTTGAAAAGGCCGCGCGCGTATATGTGCGACGAAGTGCTGATAAAACGGCTGGCCCAGTAAATGAAATCAATAGGCAAGTAAAAATTGCTCGTGGGATATCCCACGCCATCGAGCTGGCAAAGTGAAATGTTATGAATCGGCCAAAGTTCTGCGCTATCGAACCACCGGGGATGTAGGAAAGTTGGGTGTTACCTCCAAGTGCCCACGGCCAAAACTGTAAATCCATAAGGAGTCCAAAAATACCTGCAGTTAGTGCACCAAATACAAGAAGCATTAAAATTTCACTTTTTCCTGAAACCCTTTTCGGCAACAATCCTGCTGCCATTCCAATCCAAGCAGCTGCAAACATTTGATATCCAAGCCAAGGGCCGAGGCCACCTGTTAATAACGCCGAAGCAAACATAGAAGTGATGCCTAAAAGAAATCCGAATGAGGCTCCAAAGACACGTGCGCTTAAGATCAAAACAAACCACATGGGCTCAATTCCAACTGCACCTGCTCCTAGGGGCCTTAGCGCGGAAATTAACGCAGCTAATACCCCTAACAAGGCAACAGACTTTGCATCTAGTCCTGCAGAGGAAATTTCGAGTACTACTAAAGCAATCGCTGCACAGATTGCGATCCAAAAGAACATTTGAGTTCGGGGTAGATCTTGGCCTGTATAGAAAAACGGCCACACAAAACCGGCAATGCTTAATACAGAAGCGATCGAGAGCACCAAAGCGTTCTTGAATGAAAATTTCACAACCCCAACAGTTAGCATCATTGCTGAACCTCAATCGCGGCAACAACATCTGAAACCTTTAACCAAGGCTGAGGCGACATCACCTTTGATACTTGCGGTGCAAATGCGGGGGACGAGAGCAGAACATCAAGTGTTGATCCATCGGCCACAATTTCACCATCGGCAAGGAATATAACTCGTGTCGCTAATTCAGCCACCAACTCGACATCGTGAGTCGCAAGAACAACGCATTTATTCGTGGCTCGAGCAAAATCAATCAGGATTTTTGTGAGTTCTTTCTTAGCTTGATAATCAAGACCACGTGTTGGCTCGTCAAGAATTAGTACAGCAGGATTTGATGATAAAACAATGCTTAGAGCTAGGCCCAATCGTTGACCTTCAGATAAATCACGTGGGTGAGTGGTCGCAGATACTCCAGGTACTAATTGCTGCAATATTTGAGCGGTAGTGCCGCTAGGTATGTGATTATCTTTATCGGCCTGTTCGCACTCAATCTGCACGCTTTGTCCATACAGAAGATCACTTGGCTCTTGTGGAATAAAACCGATAGAACTTCTACGTTCTTTCCCTTTGAGGCTTTGCGGATTAGCTCCAGAAACTTCGACAGATCCAGAACTCAGAACCGAAATTCCTGCAAGAGATTTCAGAAGAGAACTTTTACCAGCTCCATTGCGTCCCATAATCGCGACAATTTCATTGCTTGAAATGGTCGCATTCACAGATTTCAAAGCTGACTTTCCGTCATATGCCAACGAGAGATCTCTTACTGTAATTATTGGATCACCCAGGAAAGACGTCGCTACATCACTCGGAACATAATCTTTGGTGCGGATCTCAGCGGTCATTCTTCGCATCTCTCGGACAGAAACCCCTATTTCTTTTAATCCAAGTGCGCGTGCCAGGTGAACGATCGGTGGGGCAATGGGAGAGTGCATCAAGATTTCTTCTGGTGTGCCAACTTGTGTAACACCAGCACCATTAATGTGAAGAATGCGGTCAGCAAATTGGATGACTCTTTCAAGCTTATGTTCAGCTATAACAACTGTAAGACTTAAGTCATGAACAAGTCGGTGCAATATTGATAGAACTTCTTCAGCTGCAATCGGATCTAGAGCACTAGTAGGTTCATCAAGGACTAGAACTTTGGGATGTGCAACTAATGCTGAACCGATCGCAACACGCTGTTGTTCTCCGCCGCTTAGCGTTGCAATAGTTCGAT
>CAIXVA010000172.1 GCA_903922745.1 uncultured Actinomycetes bacterium | reverse complement strand
TTGGTCTAGAGAACAGTGATGTGCTGGTGTGGTCAATGCGGATGATTGCGATAACACTTTTTGCCCTAGCGGGAAATATGTGGAATAACTCAAGGAACAGCTCTGATCGTGGTGTGGGAAACGTTGCACAGGTGATGTGTGTGAGTGCTATTGGCTTAGGAGTACTTACTCTGCTGATCCCAGGAGAGATCACCTGGTTTAGCTATCTCTATGCAGCAGTTGGCTTTGGCTTTGGGCTTACTTACTTAATCAACATCCTGCGTCGATAAGTTGTATTAATCCTCTTCATCTAAGCGCTTAGGGTTTGTAAAGTTCGCCACCCTGCGCATCATCTGACCGTTTAATCCCCCAGCTGCTCTGTTTTCAAATTGCATGCGGCGGTATTGGTTATCAAGGGTATCTAGACGTTCTTCATGCAAGTCATTGCGTGAGCCTCTAGAAAAGAGTTGCTTGAGTTTTTGTGTGAACCTCATGGGACAAGTTTACGCAGAGTGATTACAAAAAAGTAGCCCCGCGCGACGAACTGCGGGGCCACTTCACGTGCGTGCGATTGGTGGGAATCGAACCCACTACCTCAGATATCGTCAGAACTGCGCTCTATCCGATGAGCTACAACCGCACGCAATGTGCAAATTAGACTCTTCCGTTTTTCATCTGCTTCAGCATTATTTTCTGTGGATATCGGTGATACATTTTGATGTGTCAGAACTGTGCTTTAAAGCAAAAGCCCCGCAGAATAACTTCCGCGGGGCTTTTGCTGTCAATAGCTACTTAATGAAGGTAATTACTTCTCCATCTACTAACTGTTGATCAGGCATTCCCTTTAACACATGCACCTTTGCCTCACCGACAACTACCCAGTGATCATCTCCGCTGCGCTTAACAATGGCTGTTAACTCATCAACGCCAATAAGTATTGAGTCATCAGGAACATGTAGCAATACTTTGGCCGCGCTTTCTGGAATCCACTTAAAGAACTTGTTGAAGTGCGGAATCACGCGGATCTCTGGAAGCAGGTTTAGTCCTGCAGTTGGTGACTTTTTAAGTAAGCGAAAGTTTGGGATGTGTGAGCTTAAAACCATCGCACCTGCGCTACACCCAGCAAGTGATGTACCGCTGCGCCAGTTTTCTTGGATTGCACTCCACAATGGCGTATCCATAAGAGTTTCTGCTAAATAGTGCGGGTCTCCCCCAGACATATAGATCAGCGCTGCATCTTTAATCAGAGCTGCATATTCAGGGTTGTTCGCATCTTCTCGGGTGAAGATCGGTAAGAAAATTGAATCAACACCTAATCGATCTGCTTGGGTCTTTCCTAATTGTTTCCAGTACTCAAGGCGGTCTGGGCTTTCTTTGCCAGCTGCTGTTGGAATTTGAACATAAACAGGTTTCTTACCGCTTTTGATTCCATCATCAATTAAAGATTTTTCGAATGTGGCCATTGCAGGCAGGTATTCACCTGAACCAACTAATGCCAGCGACCCATTCATAGGGGCAGTCTAGGCGCAGTTGTAATGAAAAAAGCTGGGGCAGATACCCCAGCTTCTCCCATACAGAGTATTTACTTTTGCTTTAGCGCAGCCCAAGTAAGAGGAATAAAGAGTGCTTGGATGATTATTGATCCTGTGGTGAAGGTATTTGGTGCCCCGTCAACGACATAGCTAAGAACTTGGCCGATAGTCCAACCAATAAATGTAAGTAACAAGAAGATTAGAACAGGCTCTTGGTACTTCTTATTAGATAGTGAGTAGAGAGCAAAGAGTGCCAAAAGTACTTCAGCACCTGTGAAGGCGCGCAGGTTAGACAAGATATTGATGCTCATGTTGTCTTCGCCAAATGCTGTTGCAGGGATTAGCAAGCCAGCGCCGGATAGAAATGTGCCGACTGTTCCCATAAAGACAAGTACGAATGTGCGGATATTTAGTTTCATCTGGAAAACATTCCATTCTGAGTTGGTTGGTTATACCTCAGAAAGAAATTGTTCAGGAATTTTTAAAGCCTTTCAAGCAACTCGCCACGTAATTAAGGATTTAATGAAGAATTCATCTAATGGCTTAGCCGGCGGTGCTCACATAATCTTTAAGAGCCTGACGCTCAGAATCTAGTTCGCTTACGTAGTTCTTGACCACATCACCGATAGAAACAATCGAGAGTAGGTTGCCTGTGGCATCTACAACTGGCACGTGGCGGATGCGAAGCGTGGTCATCATTGTCATTAATTCTTGAACCGTTGAATCTGCGGTGCAGGTGTGCACATCAACAGTCATGATGTCTCGCACCTGCATACCTACCAATTGATCTAACTTGCCTGGCATTGCCCGCACGACATCTCGTTCAGAGACAATTCCGTCAATGGTCTTGCCATCACCGGAGACAACGAGTGCGCCAACGTGGTGGGTGTTGAGGGCATTAACCAAATCATGAACGCTTGCACTTGCTGAAATTGTTTCAACTTTCTTACCTGCAATGATGCTGCTGATCTTCATGGATATCCCCCTTGCGCTGGTAGGTCGGTCCATAGTGCACTTATGACAGGTGGAATGCAATAGATGCGAGGTTAATTAATTTAATGCGACCAATATGCCAGCTGCAATGAGTGCTACCGCGGTGATAATCGAATTCTTTGTTCCTAGGCGCTGAGGCAGGCCTTGGATGCCGCTTACTTGATCTTGTTCCATATCTTTAATGACATTAATAAAGTGAGCTGCCATGCCAAGTAACGCCCCGCCTAGCCACATCCACACTGGTGGATTTATGTCTTTTGAAATCGCAACAGATGATGGCAGGGCAGCAAAGGCGATTGCATACGGAAGCGGCGAGAGAATTGAGAACTTGAAATGAAAGTTATAGGCAACACCGCACGCGATGCCTAACATATAGACAAGGCCGCCCTTTATTCCAAGTGGTCCCAGTAGATTTACAATAAATGAAAATGGAACCATGAAGCGAAGCCATTTAGTTAAGTACTGCGGTGTTATCAGCCCTGATACAAGTGGTTTATTAGTTCGGTTATGTGCCAGATCATCTTTGTAGTCATACAGATCATTGCTCCAGCCAACAACTAACTGCCCACTTGCCACGGTAAAAGCAATGACA
>CAIXVA010000171.1 GCA_903922745.1 uncultured Actinomycetes bacterium | reverse complement strand
TTAAGCAAAGTGGGCGTACGCACAGCAGGTGCACGCGATGGCGTTGATTCCTCTTTAATTACAACTGACCTTCAATCAATCGTTACCGATCCAAGCATCAACATCATTATTGAAGTAATGGGTGGAATCGAACCTGCTAAAGCTTTAATCCTTGAAGCAATCAAAAATGGTAAATCAGTCATCACTGCAAATAAAGCTTTGCTTGCAACTCATGGACATGAATTATTTAACGCTGCAGATGCCGCTGGCGTTGATTTATATTACGAAGCAGCCGTTGCTGGTGCTATTCCAATTATTCGTTCTATGCGCGAATCACTTGCTGGTGATCAAATCACTCGCGTGATGGGAATTGTTAATGGAACAACAAACTACATTCTTACAAAGATGCATGAAGAAGGTCGCGCCTTTGATGATGTTCTAAAAGAGGCACAATTACTTGGTTATGCTGAAGCAGATCCAACTGCTGACATTGAAGGACATGATGCAGCAGCAAAGGCAGCCCTTCTTGCAAGCCTTGCTTTTCACAGCACCGTTGTAATCGATGAGGTGTATTGCGAAGGTATTACACATATTTCATCTGAAGATGTCATGGCTGCAAAGTCAATGAACAGTGTCATCAAATTATTGGCAATTGCAGAGTTAACAGTTAAAGATGAGATTTCAGTTCGAGTCCATCCAGTGATATTGCCTATGGCACACCCACTTGCCTCTGTTCGTAACGCATTTAACGCTGTCTATGTTGAGTCTGAAGCTGCCGGCCAGCTGATGTTCTATGGTCGCGGAGCAGGCGGTGCGCCAACAGCTTCAGCAATCCTTGGTGATTTAGTTGCAGTTGCTCGTCATGCTGCTTATTCAACTGTTGGTTATGGTGAATCTGATTACGCCGACCTGGATATTGCACCAATTGGCGCTGTGAAATCTCAGTTCTTTGTACGTCTACATGTTGCAGATAAATCAGGTGTTTTGGCAGCGATTGCGCAAACTTTTGCAAGTGAAAACGTTTCAATTCAAACTGTGCGCCAATCAGGCCTTGGCGCCGATGCCGAATTAATTGTTGTGACACATGCGGCGTCAGAAGATGCGTTAGATGCGTGTGTAGAAAAATTAAAGAAGATGGATATCGTCAGCCATGTCGAAAGCGTAATTCGCGTTGAAGGAGCACCTGCCTAATGGGTCTATTTTCTAAGAAGGAAACTGGCGCACACCAATGGCGCGGAGTCATTGAGGAGTACCGTCACCGTCTTCCAGTAAGTGCCAAGACTCCAATCGTTTCTTTACGCGAAGGTGGCACACCACTTATCTACGCATGCAACCTTTCAGAGCTATTGGGAAACAATGTATGGATTAAGTATGAAGGTCTAAACCCAACAGGTTCGTTCAAAGATCGCGGTATGACAATGGCGATTTCAAAGGCTGCAGAAGATGGCGCAAAGGCAGTTATCTGCGCATCAACCGGAAACACATCAGCATCTGCTGCGGCATATGCCGTTAAAGCAGGAATGCGCCCAGCGGTTTTAATCCCTAAGGGCAAGATTGCAATGGGAAAACTGGCACAAGCAGTTATTCATGATTCAACAATCTTGCAGGTCAATGGAAACTTTGATGATTGCTTAACACTTGCTCGTGAACTGTCAGAAAACTATCCAGTCGCACTTGTTAACTCTGTTAACCCATATCGTATTGAAGGACAAAAGACAGCAAGTTTTGAAGTTGTAGACATGCTTGGTGATGCACCAGATATTCACGCACTTCCAGTGGGTAATGCAGGAAACATCACTGCATATTGGAAGGGGTACAAGGAGTACAACAAGGATGGGCTTTCAACAAAGCTGCCGATGATGTACGGATTCCAAGCCGCAGGCGCCGCACCGATTGTTAAGGGCAAGATCGTTAAGAACCCAGAGACCATTGCAACAGCAATTCGTATCGGTAACCCTGCTTCATGGCAGCAAGCAATCGAAGCCCGTGACTTGTCAGGTGGTGTCATTGATTCTGTAACTGATCGCGAAATCTTGAGTGCATACCGCTTAATTGCAGCTAAAGAAGGTATTTTCGTTGAGCCTTCATCTGCCGCAGGTCTTGCAGGGCTCATTAAATACAAGAAGGCAGGCAAGCTGCCAAAGGACAAGACAATTGTTATTACTGTTACAGGACACGGATTAAAAGATATTCCTTACGCGCTAGAGGCTGCAAAGAAGCCTGTAGTTGTTCCTGTCAACGCAAAGATTGCGGCTAAAGCATTGGGACTTGCGTAAAAATTATGAAGCCAACATTTAAGGCACAACCTGTTCAGGTTCAAGTTCCAGCATCTAGTGCGAACTTAGGACCTGGTTTCGACTGCCTTGGGTTGGCGCTGAACATGAATGATCGTTACATGGCACAAGTTATGGATGAGTCAGGTGTTGACATTGATGTGACTGGAGAAGGCGCAGAAAGTATTCCAACAACAGATAAGAACTTAGTTATCAAGGCAATGCACAAGGGTTTTGATTTCTTAGGTGGTCGCCCACGCGGTATTGCACTGCGTCAATTAAATGTAATTCCACATGGTCGCGGTTTGGGTTCATCTGCAGCGGCAATCGTTGGTGGATTAGCACTTGCACGAGCACTAGTTCTTGGTGGCAATGAACGCATGACAACCGAAGATATGTTAAATATTGCCAATGAGATGGAAGGTCATCCAGATAATGTTTCAGCAGCTATTTATGGCAATGCAAACTTGGCCTGGCAAGAATCCCAACGCGGTGTTGTTGTTGCGCAATCTCTAAACTTTGAAGTTGACCCACGTATTGGTGTGCTTGCATTTGTTCCATCGACAGAGCTTTCAACTTCAAAAGCCCGCAAGATGTTGCCGGATTCAATCCCACATAGTGATGCGGTTAAGAACTCAAGCAACGTTGCCGTTCTGGTGCAAGCGTTGCAACACCGCCCAGATCTATTACTAGGTGCAACTGAAGATTATTTACATCAGGCCTATCGCAAGGATGCGATGCCAAACAGTTTTGCCCTCATGACAAAGCTTCGCAAAGCCGGCGTGGCCGCCTTTATTTCAGGTGCTGGTCCAACGGTGTTGGTTCTTCACACCGGCGGGGAGTCAGAAGCTGGCGAATTAGAGCGTGCGGCAGGGGAGAAGTTCCATATGATTTCTTTGGGCATCTCACGCACGGGCGTAAGCGTCATCACCGCTTAATTTTGCGATTTCGCGCCCTGTCCTGCTAACCTTTACACATCTGAACGGCACATCTAGCGGCCAGTAACACATCAGTCAGAATCACAAAAAAATGTGTCACAAAAACAAAAATCCCAGGTTCAAAAGGTCTAAAACAATCAGTTAAGGCCTAGAACCGATAGTGAAAAGATATTCATGACAACAGAAATTGAACCAGTTCGCTCACAAAGTCCAGAGCTTGCTGCCATGACCCTTCCCAAGTTAAAGACAGTTGCAACACAACTAGGTGTCGATGGCGCAGCAAAGATGAAAAAGGACGCACTTGTAGAAGCGATAGCTGACTTGCAGGCGAAGAACCGCGATGCTGCTAAGGCTGAACGCGAAGCACGCCGCGAAGCACGCAACAACCGTAAGAAGGACTCAAAGCCAACGAATAACAATCAAGATTCAGATGATGATGGCGATGATTCATCGTCAGCACCACAAAGTAATAACGATCGCGGCAACAACGACCGTGGTGGCCGCACTGACCGTTTTGATCGCAACGACCGTGGTCGTGGACGTGACCGCAATCGCGATCGCAACCGCGATCGTGCTCCTCGCGAAGAGCGCGAACCAGTTATTGGCGAAGATGATGTTCTCGTTCCAGTAGGCGGCTTGCTCGATATTCTTGAAAGCTACGCATTTATTCGCACAGCTGGATACCTACCGGGACCAAACGATGTTTATGTTTCATTGCAGCAGGTTCGCAAAAACGGACTGCGCAAGGGAGATGTTGTTACAGGTCAAGTTCGCCAGCCACGTGAAGGTGAAACAAAGCAGAAGTTCAACGCACTTATTACTCTTGAAACAGTTAACGGAATGACTCCGGAAGAAGCACGCAACCGTGTTGAGTTCGGAAAGCTAACTCCGCTTTATCCTCAGGAGCGCTTGCGCCTTGAGACAGAACCAAATGTTCTTACAACACGTGTGATCGACTTGATCGCACCAATTGGTAAGGGTCAACGTGGTCTTATCGTTTCGCCTCCAAAGGCTGGTAAGACAATGGTTCTGCAGGCAATTGCAAATGCAATCACAACAAACAACCCAGAGTGTCACTTGATGGTTGTTCTAGTTGATGAGCGTCCAGAAGAAGTTACAGATATGCAGCGATCAGTAAAGGGTGAAGTTATTGCTTCAACTTTTGATCGCCCTGCAGATGACCACACAACAATTGCAGAGCTTGCTATCGAGCGCGCCAAGCGTTTGGTAGAACTAGGTCACGATGTAGTTGTTCTTCTTGACTCAATTACTCGTCTTGGTCGCGCATACAACATTTCAGCACCTGCATCAGGACGCATTCTTTCTGGTGGTGTTGATTCAGCAGCGCTATATCCACCAAAGAAGTTCTTCGGTGCAGCTCGTAATATTGAAGATGGCGGATCATTAACGATTCTTGCAACTGCTCTGGTTGATACAGGTTCTCGTATGGATGAAGTTATCTTCGAAGAGTTCAAGGGAACTGGAAACATGGAGTTGATTCTTGATCGCCGCATGGCTGACAAGCGAATCTTCCCTGCAGTTAACGTTGTTGCTTCAGGTACGCGTAAGGAAGAAATCCTTATGGGTTCAGAAGAGCTCAATATTGTGTGGAAGCTACGTCGCGTATTGCACGCACTAGAGCCACAGGCTGCATTAGAACTGCTGCTTGAGAAGATGAAGGGCACTAAGTCCAACGTCGAGTTCTTGATGCAGATTCAGAAGACAACTTCGGGTCCAGACGACTCAAAGTAAGCGTAAATTTCTCAAATGTAGGCTTATCGCTTACCCTTGGGGTCTGTTAACCGTCCGTTTGGTTCACTCAGCAATGAGACCCAAACACGAATATAAGGAATAACCATGAAGCCAGAGATCCACCCAGAGTACAAAGACACCCAAGTTACTTGTGGTTGTGGCGAGAAGTTTGTAACTCGTTCAACAGTAGCAAGCGGTTCAATTTATGTTGAAGTGTGTTCTGTATGCCACCCGTTCTACACAGGTAAGCAGCGCATCCTTGATACTGGTGGTCGCGTGGCTAAGTTCGAAGAGCGCTTCGGTAAAAAGACAGCAAACTAGCTTTTTAAAAAAACCGCATCGCATCCCTTATGGGTTGCGTCGCGGTTTTTTTTGTTTCTCTACCCAACCTTGGACTAACTACGAAATAGAAAGGAGCAGTCAATGAGTAATGATCGCTTTGCATCAGCACATGAGATGGTGCGTGAATACGCCGAACTAGAAGCGAAGATGGCTGATCCCTCTATCCATGATGATCAAGCAAATGCGCGCAAGCTGGGTCGCCGCTATGCCCAACTAGGTCCTGTCGTTGCAGGTTTCAAAGCATGGAAGTCATCTGAAGATGATTTGTTGGCAGCTGCAGAACTGGCCGCTGTTGATCCTGATTTTGCTTCCGAAATTCCAGCACTTGAAGCAACACGTGATGCAGCTGCAACGAAGTTAGAGGAGTTGTTATTGCCTCGTGATCCCAATGATGACCGCGATGTTATTTTGGAAGTTAAAGCTGGTGCTGGCGGCGATGAATCAGCAATTTTTGCTGGAGACTTATTGCGTATGTATATGCGGTATGCCGAAAAGCACAATTGGAAAGTTGAAATCATTGATGCCACCGAAAGTGAAATGGGTGGGTACAAAGATATTTCTGTCGCCGTTAAATCTAAAGGTGTGGCCGCCCCTGGTGAGTCACCCTATGCACGATTGAAATTTGAAGGTGGCGTGCACCGCGTGCAGCGTGTGCCAGAGACTGAAAGCCAGGGTCGTATTCACACATCTGCAGCCGGTGTGCTTATTTTGCCTGAAGCAGAAGAGGTAGATGTTGACCTGAATATGAATGATGTGCGCGTAGATGTTTATCGTTCATCAGGTCCTGGTGGTCAATCAGTAAATACAACTGACTCTGCTGTGCGATTAACTCACGTTCCAACAGGAATTGTTGTCTCTTGCCAGAATGAAAAGAGCCAACTTCAGAACAAGGAATCAGCGCTTCGTATTTTGCGTGCCCGCCTTTTGGCTGATGCTCAAGAAAAGGCTGAAGCGATTGCCTCTGCTGAGCGCAAGAGCCAGGTTCGAACAGTTGATCGTTCAGAGCGAATTCGCACATATAACTACCCAGAAAATCGCATCAGTGATCACCGTGTTAATTACAAGTCAAACAACTTAGATGCAGTCCTTAACGGGGATCTAGATGACATGATCCAAACATTGCTTGATGCCGACAAAGCTGCACGTTTGGCTAACGCGAACTAACATGCTCATCAAAGAGATTCTGCGCGATGCTAAATCGCAGTTAGCTGAATCTGGAATTTCAGAAGTAGATGCTGAGCACTTATTGGCCCATGTTCTTGGTTTATCGCGAATGGATCTGCATAACACCGTCTTAGTTGAATCGACATTGCTTGGCATTGACGACAAAGACGTTCTAGAAGAGCAGTTCTATGATCTGTTGGATCGCCGACTCAACTTTGAACCGCTGCAGTATTTAACAGGGACGGCCGGTTTTAGATATTTAAATATTGAAGTTGGTCCTGGCGTCCTTGTGCCACGGCCTGAATCAGAGCTACTCGTTGAAGCTGTTTTGCAACACATCGAAAATCTGCCAGCGCCAGTTAGTGTGATTGATCTTGGCGCTGGTTCTGGCGCGCTGTCACTAGCGATTGCAACTGAGGCTCCAACAACACGGGTTATTGCAGTTGAAAAAAGCCCTGAAGCCTTGTTCTGGTTGAAGAAAAACGTTTCTGTAATTGCTGAAAATGTGCGGGTTGTTGAAGGCGATGTTGCAGATGTTTTGCCTGGTATTAAGTGTGATGTAGTTATTGCTAACCCGCCTTATGTTCCTGATTCACAAGTGCTGCCACGGGATGTTGCTGGCTTTGAGCCACACATCGCTTTATTTGGCGGTCCTACAGGAATGGAAATTCCGCAAATATTTATCACCGCTGCTAGTCGTTTGCTAAAGCCAGGGGGAGTCTTGGTAATTGAACATACAGAGGATCAAGGCTCGGCAATTGCCGCAGCGCTGGGAGTAGATTTTCTAGAAATAGCCCTGCATGATGACCTAGTAGGTCGTCCCCGTTGGACTAGTGCGGTGAGGAGGTAGCCATGGCAAAAGATATTGATTTAAAAAAGGGTGAACTAACCCGCCATGTTAACAAGGCTGCCAAAGCGATCGCCGATGGATTCATAATTATTATTCCAATGGAAAACAGCTATGCCTTTGCATGTGATGCCTTTAGAGCAGACACTGTCCGTGCGATGCATGTATTGCGTGGAGATCCCTTGTTTACAGCAGCCCAAGTAATTGTTGGCACTGTAAAAACAACTGAAGGAATCATTCGCGAAGTAACTCCTGAAATAAAAGGTTTGATGAAAAAGTTTTGGCCAGGGATGGTGTCCCTTAATCTGCGCCCACAAACCGGTCTTAGCTGGGATCTTGGCGATAACAATCAATTAGATCGTGTCAGTGTTCGAATTCCAAAAGCTAAGTTTGCCAAAGCACTTGTCACGCAAACTGGTCCACTAGCTATTGCAAGTGCTTCTCGTAAAGGAATGGCTCCTGCAAAATCCTTGGGTGACATCTTTGTTTTAGATTCTGATGTGGCACTCAAGTTTGACAATGGAAATCTTCGAAAAGGTCCGATTTCTACGGTAATTGAGGCGGACGAGACCGGGGTTCGGGTTCTTCGCGTGGGGGCAATCTCACTCGCCGAAATTCAGGCAATCGTTCCTGGCGCTACAGGCGAGTAGCGCAACAGGCTTTTAAGCCCTAAGCCCTATAGGGTTTGGCCATGTCCGAAACTTTCTATGGCCCAGATTTCAACCTCTTAACACAGCAGGATCCTGACATTGCTGCAGTTCTTTTATCTGAACTCAAGCGTCAACAGACCAACCTGCAGTTGATTGCATCTGAAAACTTCACATCTCGCGCAGTCTTAGCCGCTCTTGGATCAACCCTTTCGAATAAGTATGCCGAAGGTTATCCAGGCAAGCGTTACTACGGCGGGTGCGAAGAGGTCGATAAGGCGGAATACCTAGCTATTGATCGCGCGAAGAGTTTGTTCGGCGCAGAACATGCAAATGTTCAGCCACACTCAGGTGCATCTGCAAACGTTGCCGTCTATCAAGCATTTACTAAGCCAGGGGACACAGTGCTTGCGATGTCTTTGGCACATGGTGGTCACTTAACTCATGGATCTCCAGTTAACTTTTCAGGTAAGTGGTTCAACATTGAGTCATACGGTGTCCGCCAAGACAACGAACTAATTGACTACGACCAGCTACGCGATCAGGCAATTGCCACAAAGCCAAAGATGATTTGCTCAGGTGCGACGGCATATCCATCACTTGTTGATTTTAAAAAGATTCGCGAGATTTGCGATGAGGTTGGCGCAATCATGTGGGTCGATGCTGCTCACTTCATTGGTTTAGTTGCTGGAAAAGCAATTCCTTCTCCAGTGCCATATGCCGATGTTGTTTCATTTACAACTCACAAAGTTTTGCGTGGACCACGCGGTGGAATGATTTTGGCTAAGGCAGAACATGCCGCTGCAATTGATAAGGCTGTATTCCCTGGAATGCAGGGTGGTCCGATCATGTCTGCTGTTGCTGGCAAGGCAATTGCGCTCGCAGAGTGCGCAACACCTGCTTATCAAAAATATGCTGCTGATGTCATCGTTAATGCAAAGGCACTTGCCGCTGCCCTTGAAGCAGAAGGAATGCGCGCAGTATCTGGCGGTACTGAAACACACTTAGCACTAATGGATATTCGTAGCACCGGCGTTACCGGCAAGGTTGCCGACGAGCGTTGCGGGGCAGCAGGAATTGTTATGAACAAAAACTCAATTCCTTATGATCCAGAAAAGCCTGGCATTACAAGCGGTATTCGCGTTGGTTCACCTGCAACAACTACCCAAGGAATGGGCGTTGAAGAAATGAAGCAGATTGCGACATTAATTTCACGTGCCATCAAGACTGATGATGCGGCAGCACATGCGGCAATCAAGTCTGAAGTTCATGCATTGACTGCACGCTTTCCTATTTACCAGGCATAACACTTAGTAATGCGCGAGTATTTAGTAACCCTGCTGATATCTGCAGCTTTGTGTTATCTGATTACTCCCATAGTTCGCGCCCAAGCAGTTCGCTTCGGCGCAGTTGCGGGTATTCGTGAACGCGATATTCACAGCACTCCAACTGCTCGCTGGGGCGGAGTCGCGATGTGGGCTGCGATGGCTTTTACTTTTGCGATCGTTAACAACTTGCCTCTTGTTGGAAAATCTATTGGGCATGAAGCACAGGGAATATTTTTAGCATCAACGGCCATAGTTTTGCTAGGAATGGCAGATGACCGCTTTGAACTAGATGCACTCACCAAGCTTGCTGGCCAGGTATTTACTGCCGGCATTTTACTGTTGTACGGAATTCAAATTTTGTGGCTTCCGATTAATGGCGTCATTACCTTGCCACCAAGTATCGGCCAGTTGCTAACAGTTTTAATCGTCTTAGTTGTTGTTAATGCGGTTAACTTCATCGACGGCATGGATGGACTTGCAGCAGGTGTCGTCGCGATTTCAGGAATCGCCTTTTTTGCCTTTGCTTACTTACTAGCTGTTGATTATGGTTTTAGCCGCGCAGGCGCACCTTCGTTAATAACAGCGGTTTTAATAGGTATTTGCCTTGGTTTCTTGCCACACAATTTGAGCCCAGCAAAGATTTTTATGGGGGATAGCGGATCGATGTTGTTGGGTCTATTGCTATCAGTCTCTGCAATTACATTAACCGGACAGGTTGATCCCAACGCGATTTCAGCTGAAAAATTGGGACCAACACTTTTACCGCTCTTACTTCCTTTTGCAGTCCTTGCGATTCCATTTTTGGATTTACTTCTTGCAGTTAGTCGTCGAGTCAAAGCCGGTAAATCACCTTTTGCTCCAGATAACTTGCATCTGCATCACCGCTTATTAAGTGCTGGCAACACAACTGGTCAGACTGTTTTAATCGTTTACCTTTGGACCGCAACAATCGCATTTCCTGTAACTGTCTTAGCTTTCGCACCATGGTGGATTGCAGTTTTGACAGCATTATTTTTTGCGTCAACTAGCGCTGCTGTTATGAAATACAAAAAGAAGGTTGCAGCATGAGTCAGCCAAGCAATGAGTCACAGTTGTTACGTGGAGCATTTGTTCCAACTCTTGTCGTAAGCCTTGTTGCAATTGCAGCATCTGCAGTTGTTCAAGGGAAGAGCGGTTTTTGGGGAGCACTACTTGCACAATTTGTAGTCATTATCTTTTTTGTCATTCATATTGCTGTTTCACGCATGACTCGTAATTTGGATCCAATCTCAACCATGGCGATGGCGTTGTTTTCATACTTTGCCAAGCTCTTTGCACTGGGGGCTTTGCTATGGGCCATATCGAAATACACAGATAGAGCCACAATTAACCGGACCGCCTTTGGGATCACGGCAGTAGCGCTGACAATCGCCTGGCTATGGGGCGAGATTGCCAGTTACATGAAACTTCGCCTACATTTACCTCTGCCCGTAACCAACGCATCCGACCTCGACAGGTAAGAACTGATTAGAAGGAGTCACCATGGCAAACCGCGATGAAAATGCAATGTGGACCATCTTTGGATACCTCTTATCTGGCCTGCTTTTCTGGGGTGGCATCGGCTACGGGCTGGACAAATGGCTGGACAAGGGAATTTTCACCCTGATCGGCTTGCTCGTCGGAATCAGCGGGGCGATCTACCTGGTCTGGCTGCGCTTCGGCCGCGAATAGGCCAAAGCCCCCGCTCAATCTCACAATTTCTAGACCCATTTCGATTTCTCATAAATAACCCCTCTCCCATAGGGTTGCCCCGTCTTCCCGTTAGATCAACCAGCTGTATTGGCCTGTGAGGAGTATGCGTGCGCGTTCTACTGCGTTCTGCTGAAGGTGGGGGATTCGTCCCGCCTAGCAGCAAAGACTTCCAACTTCCTCCAATTTTTGGCGACAACACATATACGACCAAACCAATTCTTTTAGTATTTCTTTCAGTAATTTTAATTTCAACATTCTTCATTTTGTCAGCGCGCAAAGCAGCGATTATTCCCAGCAAGTTCCAATTTGCCGGTGAATCGGTCTATTCATTTGTGCGTGAAAACTTAGCTAAAGAGGTCATCGGCCATGACTTCATGCGTTTTGTGCCGTACCTATTTACCTTGTTTACATTTATTTTGGTGAACAATCTTTTCGGAATTATTCCGTTGATTCAGTTCCCAACGATGTCGCATGTTTCATTCCCTTATATCTTGGCGCTATCTACATATTTGGTCTTCCACTACGTAGGCGTACGCAAGCAGGGCGCACTTAAGTACTTCAAGGAAATTTTGTTCATGCCTGGCGTTCCAAAAGCTGCATACATTTTGATTACACCTCTTGAAGTTCTTACATTCTTTGTTGTGCGTCCACTGACGCTTTCACTTCGTCTTTTTGC
>CAIXVA010000170.1 GCA_903922745.1 uncultured Actinomycetes bacterium | reverse complement strand
TTGCTCCGCTACTTCTTGCTCGTCACTCTGCACATTGATTTGCAGCTTGCTGCCATCAACCGAACAAATCTCCATTGCAAAACCTTCGCCATGCTTGGCAAGCGATACCGCTTGTGACATTGCTGGCGCAAGCGCACTCATTGCGATTGCAATTGCAGCAATCCAGTGAACGAGGCGGCTTTTGTGGAAGTTCATGATGAAGAAATTTTAGCGGAATTTTGCTTTGTCATTAAAAAAGGGGCTTGCGCCCCTTTTTAGTTAGATCAGGCTGGCTTTTGACCAGCTAGGCTTTATGCCGCAGCAGCTTTTTTCTTACCAATGACTTTACCAATCAATGGCCAGAAGAGAAGCAATAAAGCTAGAGAAGTAATGCCGCCGACCAAGTAGTTAGAGAAGAAAATATCTAGGCTTCCCTGTGAGAACAGCATGGATTGACGGAAAGAATCTTCTGCACGGTCACCCAATACCAAGGCTAACACCATTGGCGCCATTGGGTAGTCGAGTTTTTTGAAGACATAGCCCAGAACACCGAAGCCCATCATCAACCAAACGTCAAACATGGCATTGTGAACAGTGTATGCACCTACCGCACAAATCACAATAATGACTGGCGCAATGATTGAGAATGGAATTCTCAAGATAGAGGCAAACAATGGTACGCAAGTTAAAACAACGAACAAGCCAGCCAAGTTACCTAAGTACATACTGGCGATCAAGCCCCAAACAAAGTCTGGCTTCTCCACAAAAAGTAATGGGCCAGGCTGTAAGCCCCAGATCAACAGACCACCAAGCAATACCGCCGCTGTTGGTGAACCTGGAATGCCTAGAGATAACATTGGGAGAAGTGCTGCTGTACCTGCAGCATGGGCCGCAGTTTCTGGAGCAACAATACCTTCCATTTTGCCGGTACCAAACTGATCGCCATCTTTGGATACGCGCTTAGCGACACCATAAGCCATAAACGAAGCTGGAGTAGCGCCACCTGGAGTGATGCCCATCCAGCAACCAATCAAACAACTACGCAATGATGTGGCCCAGTATCTTGGTAACTGCTTCCAAGTTTCCCAAACTACCTTAGCGCGAATCTTGGCAGCTGCACCTTTGAATGCAAGACCCTCTTCCATCGATAGCAAGATTTCACCAATACCAAACAAACCGATCACAGCAATCAAGAAGTCAAAACCACGCATCAATTCTGGATTACCGAATGTCAAACGCAGTTGACCAGTGACCGTATCCATACCAACAGTAGCTAAGGCGAAGCCTAGCATCATGGCAGAAATCGTTTTAAACGGCGATCCCTTGTTCATACCCACGAAACTACAGAACGTCAGCAAGTAAACCGAGAAGAACTCCGGGGGACCAAATTGCAATGCAAACTTAGCAACCAGCGGTGCCAAGAAGGTAATCATTACGATCGCAAAGAACGCGCCTATAAATGAAGAGGTAAACGCTGCAGTTAAAGCCTCACCTGCTTTGCCATTCCGAGCCATTGGGTAACCATCAAAGGTTGTTGCAACAGACCACGGCTCACCTGGAATATTAAAGAGAATAGATGTAATCGCTCCACCAAAT
>CAIXVA010000169.1 GCA_903922745.1 uncultured Actinomycetes bacterium | reverse complement strand
TTGATAAAGCACTGACAATTACCCCTGAAGGCGGCACCCTTTCAGTCGAACTCAACCACACCGATCTTTCAACGCTGCCTCATGGCTTTTTGCGAGATGGCACCAATGATTCCAGAATCTTGGCGATCGCAAAAAACCTCATGTCAGATGGCAAAGATGTAGTCCTTGTTACAAAGGATCTGCCACTTCGAGTTAAAGCTTCATCTGTTGGAGTCGAAGCCCAGGAGTACTTGGCCGAACTAGTGTCCAATAGCGGCTGGACCGGAATCGAAGAGATCAATGTCAGCCATAGTGTGATCGATGATTTATATGCCAGCGACTTTGCAGATCATGAATCTGCCCACCAACTTCCAGTCCACACCGGAATCGTTCTGCACTCTGAAAAGGGAAGCGCCCTAGCCCGAGTCACCGCAGACAAAAGATTGAAGTTGGTTCGCGGAGATCGCCAAGCTTTTGGATTACATGGCCGAAGCGCCGAACAACGAATTGCACTTGATCTTCTTCTGGATGAATCCATTGGAATCGTGTCACTTGGTGGCCGGGCCGGAACAGGAAAGTCAGCACTTGCATTATGTGCCGGACTTGAAGCGGTCATGGAAAAGCGTGTTCACAAGAAGGTCGTTATCTTCCGCCCGTTGTATCCAGTGGGCGGACAAGAGCTTGGATACTTGCCAGGTTCTGAAGGCGAAAAAATGTCGCCGTGGGCCCAGGCGGTTTTTGACACTTTGGGCGCTCTAGTGAGCCAGCCGGTGATTGATGAAATTATCGACAGAGGGCTGATCGAGGTTTTGCCCTTGACCCACATCCGTGGTCGTTCGCTGCACGACTCCTTTGTCATCGTTGACGAGGCCCAGTCCCTAGAACGAGGCGTCTTGCTGACTGTGCTTTCTAGAATCGGCCAAGCCTCCAGGGTCATCTTGACCCACGATGTTGCCCAACGAGACAACCTTCGGGTCGGTCGCCACGATGGCGTGGTCGCCGTCGTTGAAACCTTGAAGGGCCACGAGCTCTTTGCCCACGTCACCTTGACCCGAAGCGAGCGCTCGCCGATCGCAGCACTTGTGACGGAATTACTGGAAGGCCCTGTCGGTAATTAGTTCCTGACTCTGGCGCAACGCAAGTACATCGGGGCGCAATTGGGCACTAAAACAATGTCACAGTCACATTTGGGGCATTTCGGACATTCCCCTTTCTGACCTGCGCTTTTACCCATCCACAGGAATCTACAATCCTGAGAATTTGCGACTCCAGCGGGCTTTGATTTGCCGATGAGCCCCAACTACCGCACCATAAAGGCATTCCCCGTAGGTATTGAAGCCTCAATTGAGGCTGATTGCCTATGGAAAGAAACCGCGGGTGAGTACCCGAGGGTTAGAGATGAATGGAAGGAGAACAGATCGTGAAGACAGCATTGTTAAAAAGCTCGAAGAAGTCAGTAGCGATCTGGGGGCTAACTTCTGCCTTGCTACTTGTAGCAACAATTCTTCCTGCAGCTAACGCCCTGGAGATCGCGGCTCCTTCAACAGTTGAACTCGAGACCGCCAAGGCTGCGGCAATTGTCGAGCCAACTGAATCAGCGGCCTCTATGTTCTCCGAGGATGATCTATCTGCGACCGCATCAGGTGCCATCTTTTCTTCAGACCTTGCCCTAGTTTCATCAGCTAGCCGCCAGGTTGAACTAGCCCGCACCCCATTAGGTGCCAAGAAGGTTGCCAAATCAATTTTGCTTAACGAATACGGCTTTAGCGAAAAAGAGTACAAATGCTTGAACTCGCTCTGGAACAAGGAAAGCCATTGGAACTACAAGGCTCGTAACAAGAATTCAGGAGCTCATGGAATTGCTCAGGCCTTGCCTGCTAGCAAGATGAATGTGGTCTCAACAGATTGGCGCACTAACCCAGTTACACAAATTCGCTGGGGACTTCGCTACATCAGCATTCGATATGAGACACCGTGCAAGGCTTTGGCCAAGCACAACCGCAGTAACTACTACTAAGCCGAATTAAACTTCTGGTTTCAGACCAATCTTTAGCGGCGTGCTCGTTGAAGCAAAGAAATCATTACCTTTGTCATCAACAACAATAAATGCCGGGAAGTCCACAACATCGATTTTCCAGACAGCTTCCATACCAAGCTCTTCAAAATCCAAGACCTCTACTTTTTTGATGCAGTCTTGAGCAAGGCGTGCTGCCGGTCCACCGATAGAACCAAGATAGAAACCACCGTTTGTATTGCAGGCATCGGTGACAGCTTTTGATCGATTGCCCTTTGCAAGCATCACCATGGATCCGCCGTTGGACTGGAAGTAATCAACATATGAATCCATACGACCTGCAGTTGTCGGACCAAAGGAACCGGATGCATATCCCACTGGAGTCTTTGCAGGACCTGCGTAATACACAGCGTAATTCTTGAGGTAGTCAGGCATTGGTTTGCCCGATTCCATATCAGCCCTAATCCGTGCATGAGCCAAGTCGCGAGCAACAACCAGAGTTCCGGTCAAGGAAAGACGGGTCTTTACTGGGTGCTTAGAAAGCTCAGCTAATACCGATGCCATTGGCTGATTTAATTCAATTGCGACAACATCATCGTTGAGATGTTCATCAGTTGTTTCAGGCAAGAAATGTGCGGGATCGCGCTCTAAATCTTCCAGGAAAATTCCATCCTTGGTGATCTTGGCCTTTGCCTGACGATCCGCCGAACATGAAACTGCAATCGCAATGGGCAGTGATGCACCATGTCGAGGCAGGCGAACTACGCGAACATCGTGGCAGAAGTACTTGCCGCCAAATTGGGCACCGATTCCTAATGTGCGGGTGAGCTCTAGGACCTTCTGCTCTAATTCAATATCTCGGAAACCATGGCCAGTTGCAGCATCGCCAGATGTTGGCAATGAATCCAAATACTTAGTACTTGCTAATTTTGCAGTTTTAACTGTGGCCTCTGCGCTGGTGCCACCAATGACAATTGCTAAGTGATACGGAGGACAAGCCGCTGTTCCAATAGAACGAAGTTTTTCGTCCAACCAATTCATAAATGCAGTTGGGTTTAAAACAGCCTTTGTTTCTTGGTATAAAAATGATTTATTAGCGCTGCCGCCACCTTTGGCGATAAACATGAAGTTGTATTCATCCTGATGGTCGCTATCGGCGTAAATTTCAATCTGGGCGGGCAGGTTATTGCCGGTGTTTTTCTCTTCCCAGGTTGTGACAGGTGCCATCTGGGAGTATCGAAGATTCAACTGTGTGTAGGCATCATAAATGCCCTGCGAAATCGCAACTTCATCTTTGCCAGTGGTTAAAACGTACTGGCCCTTCTTGCCCATTACTAGTGCTGTACCTGTGTCTTGGCACATCGGCAAGATTCCACCAGCAGAAATATTGGCATTTTTCAAAAGGTCGATCGCCACAAAGCGATCATTAGGCGAAGCCTCTGGATCTTTAACAATGTTTGTTAGCTGCTGAAGATGCTCTGCGCGCAGGTAATGATTGATGTCATGAATTGCCTCTGAGGTTAACTTCTCAAGTGCAGCAGGTTCAACCTGCAAAAACTCTTTATCGCCATGCTTCACAACACTGACGCCTTCTTTGCTGACAAGGCGGTACTTGGTTGTGTCCGCCCCTAACGGCAATAAATCAGAGTATGAAAAGTTTGGCATCGCTTATTTTCTCTATGAGTCGCTTGTCGGCTTTACCGCATCGAGTTTTTTCTTAGCCCCGTCCAACCATTGCTGGCAGATCTTGGCTAACTCTTCGCCACGTTCCCATAGCTTGAGAGACTCTTCTAAGGTCGCACTGCCTTCTTCAAGGGATTCGACAACTTCAGCTAGCTCATCTCTGGCTGCTTCATAGGAGATCTTTTTGGCTTCGCTCATGTGCTAAATCTACTCTCTCTTTACTCAGTCTTGACTGTGGCTTGGGTCTCGCCCTTAGCAAGGCGAAGGCGCAATAGATCGCCCTGCTTTAACTTCTTTGGATCTGTGACTATCTGACCATCTGCTAACTGCACTACCGAATAGCCACGATCCAAAGTTGCTTGTGGTGACAGCGCACGCACGCGCGCCCTTATTTGCTTCAGCTCTTCTTTGGCCAATTTCAATTGATGGGCAAAGGATCGGTTTGATCTATCGCGCAGCCCAGCAATGATTTCAGCCCTCGTAGTGATTAAGACAAGTGGGTCTTTCATAACAGGGCGGTTTTTAAAGTTAGCAATCTGGGTTGCTTCAAGATTAATGCGATTGACCAGTGTGCGTCGTGCACGATCTCTCATCGCACTGATCATCGCTATCTCTTCGGCAATATCAGGCACAACTCGCTTGGCAGCATCCGTCGGAGTTGATGCTCGGTAATCTGCTACTAAATCTAAAAGTGGTGCATCTTTTTCGTGGCCAATGGCAGAAACAATTGGTGTTGTGCAGGATGCTGCTAAACGAACCAAACCTTCATCGCTAAATGGCAACAAATCTTCAAAGGATCCACCACCACGGGTAATGATGATGACTTCGACATCTTTATTTGCCTCTAGTTCGCGCAGCGCATCTGATACTTCAGAAACAGCAGCAGCGCCTTGAACAGTTACCTCACGGATTTCAAATTGAACACTGGGCCAGCGACGCTTTGCATTTTCAACAACATCTTTTTCAGCATCTGTATTTCGACCACAGATCAAACCAATAACTTTAGGCAGTAATGGCAATGCAACTTTACGATCTGAATCAAATAACCCTTCACCAGCCAACAGATTCTTGAGGGCTTCAAGTCGTGCTAATAATTCGCCCACACCAACTTGGCGGATTTCGCGAGCAGAAAAAGAGAGCGAACCATTTTTGGTATAGAAAGATGGTTTTGCATATAAAACAACGCGCGCGTTATCGGGCAAAGGCTTCACAGTTGCGATCACCGATTTGTGACACATCACCGAGATCGACATATCCACCGATGTATCGCGCAGGCGCATAAATGCCATCATTCCGCTGCGTTCATTCAATTCGCTGATTTCGCCCTCGATCCAAATAGGACCTAGCCGATCCACATAATCCTTGATCGCTTCAGAGACGACCCGAACCGGCGCCGGGGATTCACTTGAAGTTTCGAACATGACATCAGCCTAATAGACTGACCCCATGGCTAAGAGAGTTCTGCTGGCAGCGCCTCGCGGATATTGCGCAGGGGTGGATCGCGCAGTAATCACTGTCGAAAAAGCTTTGGCCCTGTATGGCGCACCTGTCTATGTGCGAAAGCAGATCGTTCACAACGTCCACGTTGTTGCATCCCT
>CAIXVA010000168.1 GCA_903922745.1 uncultured Actinomycetes bacterium | reverse complement strand
GACATAAGGTTTTTTGCGATCGCCAGGATTCTGGAATCATTGGTGCCGTCTCGCAAAAAGCCATGAGGCAGCGTTGAAAGATCGGTGTGGTTGAGTTCGACTGAAAGGGTGCCGCCTTCAGGGGTAATTGTCAGTGCTTTATCAAGGCGGCCGTGGGTAATTCTTAAATCATCAAGGGCACGCAGGGCGGCTCGGGCAAAGTAACCCAGCTCTGGGTGGTCTCGTTTGGTTTCTAATTCACCGATAACTGCGATCGGAATAATGACTTCATGTTCGGCAAATCTGTAAAGCGCCCCGGGGTCTGCGAGCAAAACACTGGTATCTAAAACAAAGGTTTTCTTAGCTTTTTGACCTTTTGCAGCCAATGCTTACTCCTAGATTTAATTGTGATCGTCGGGTGTGCTTCGGATAAATAAAAGGTAGAACTGAGCAGTAGGTTTTTTGTGCAGACACGCGATAGCAGAAAGTTAATTTTAGATTGCTATTTATGAACCAAAACGGCGTTGTCTCACAGAGTAAGAACGCAAAGCACGTAAGAAATCTACGCGACGAAAATCTGGCCAATAGGCCTCACAAAAATAGAACTCTGACAATGCGCTTTGCCATAACAGGAAGCCACCAAGTCGTTGTTCGCCAGAAGTTCGAATCAATAGTTCGGGGTCTGGTTGGCCAGCGGTATATAAAAACTTTGAAATATCTTCGGTGGTTAATGTGGCAGCGGCTTCAGCCAATGAATGGCCGGCGGCTACTTCTTCGCCCATATAGCTTTTAACGGCATCAACAATTTCGCGGCGGCCACCATAACTAATGGCCACATTGACTTCGACACCATCGTTTCGAATTGGCTTGAGGGCGGCCAGTTTGTCAGCCAACCATGAAGGCAATAAATCCAGAGCTCCGACAGCTTTGATATTCCAGCGACCAGTAGCTGTTAACTCATCAACGGTATTGCCGATAACTTTGAGCAGATCATCAATCTCTTCTTGTGACCTTTTGAAATTATCAGTAGACAGCAGCCACAGGGTTACAACCTTGACCTCTGCTTCGTCACACCAGCCCAAGAAATCAATGATCTTGTTAGCGCCGGCCTTGTGTCCGTGAGGGTCATTAGCCGTTGGATTTGATTTAGCCCATCGGCGATTGCCATCAAGAATGACACCGACATGATGAGGAGTTTTTGAAAAATCCAATGACCGAACTAAACGCCACTCGTACAGTGGGTACAGCAGGGATTTAATTAATCTACGAATACTGACGAACAACTCTGCGCTCCGCGGCGATGGATGCGATTGGCAATGTGCCGGCAAGAATGAGCCAGAGCATCTTTGTTAGCGACCAGCGTGCTTTTGTGGAAAATTGGATAGCAGTGATGATGTAGATCGGATACAGATATCCATGAACCATTGGGATCCATACGGTGTAATCATGAATTGTTGGGTTGCCAATTAAGTACTTGGCTGGCATGTATACAAACCACAGTAATAAGGACATTGTTCCGGCAACTAACGCCATAACTCGGAATCTAAGAATCGCACCACTCATGGGGTAACTCTACGGCGATAGAAGGGTAGGTACAGCACCACGCCAGCCATAAGCCACCAGATAACAACATAAGAAAGGTGCTGCCAGTAAAAACCTGGGATTCTGGAGCTCAGTTTTTCAGGTGTGACACGGGTGCGATCAAGGGCGCCGGTTCGGATTGATTCAGCGCTGGCCAGAACATAGCCATCATATAAATCTAGATCTGTTAGTGATGTGACAACTGCGCTATCTAATCGAGAGATAACGCCAGCGGTGTTTTCTGCGCGGTCTGCATATTGGCTGGCTACTAATAAACCTTGGATATCAATAACCATAGATTGTTGAATATCAGGATTAAGCAAACGCTCAGACCATAATCCCCGAACAACCAAGATTCCTGAATTTGTACCCACCTGCAGCAATGCGACTTCCCAATCAGATTGCTTTCCGTTGCCATCAATTTGGTTGGGGGCTCTGAAGTTTGAGATGTAATGGCCTGATACTGAAACTGTTTTATTTAATGCGGTTGCTGGAATCGATTCACGAGGAGAAATTATCGATTGCAATGGAACTACATTCGCGTCAATTATTGTTGCGACTTTTAAACTTTCCTTTAAGTTTGCTGCACGCTGTAACTGCCAAATGCCTAACCCAACAAAAACTGCAGCGATTAGTACAACTGCAATAGCCTGAAGAGCTTTGGTAAGAAAATTACTTCGTTGAGTCATCGCTTCGATCTACGCCCATGAAACGCTTATAAAAACTTCGCATCAAAAATGCAACAGCAATGATGAGCAGGCCTACTGTCAAAGAGCCAGCTGCACCCATATCAATGTTCTTTGTCATGCCATAATCATCCCATGCAATCGCAAGAGCCGTTTGACTACAACGACCGTTACGGCGTCAAAAAAGGGCGCAGTTGGATTGCCGTTGCCCTGATTACGGCAGTAGTCGGTGTTGGCTGGATTACATGGGCAGGTTTGCATCATTCGAACCCAGCGATTCGAATTCAGTTAATTACCTTTACTATCGATAGTGATCGAGCGGTTAGCGTTCGATACTCAATTGATCGCGAAAAAGCCGATACGGCAATTGTTTGCACTGTCATCGCTCGCGATTACGATACAAATATTGTTGGCCAGTTAGACCAAGAAATCGCACCCGGACAAGCAAAAGTGGAACTGGTCAGTGTGGTTCCTACGCGTAGCGAGGCTGTTAATGCTGATGTTTCAAGTTGTCGCGCCAAGTAAGTAACGAGTACCTTTACGCCTTATGACGCAGACATGGCTTACTCAAGAGGCAGCAGATCGCTTACGCGGTGAGCTGACACAACTTGAAGGTTCCGGCCGCAAAGAAGTCACTGCAAAGATTGAAGCAGCACGTGCCGAAGGTGATCTAAAAGAAAATGGCGGCTACCACGCAGCTCGTGATGAGCAGGGCAAGATGGAAGCGCGCATTCGTCAGCTAAAGCAAATGCTTGAAAATGCCCACATCGGAACTCCACCGGCTAGCGCAGATGGAAAAGTTGGCGCAGGAATGGTTGTTACCGCAATCATCGCAGGCGATGAAATGAAGTTTTTGATTGGTTCACGTGAAATTTCATCTGGAGATCTAGATGTGTACAGCGAAAAGTCACCACTGGGATCAGCGGTACTAAATCAAGAAATCGGTGCAAAGGTTTCTTACAATGCGCCTAATGGTCGCCAAATCTCTGTAGAGATTTTAGCTGCCGAGTTTTATTCTTAATTGTTGAACAAACCAATTAGCTAGAAAAGTTTTTATACTTTCTAATGCTCAGCGGAATAAAGACAACCATCAAAACCACCATATATAACAATGATGTTTGCAGTGGGTGCTGGCTCGGCCAAGAATTAGCGGTCGCGCCAAATTGATTTTTGAGGCCAAACAACTGGCGGCACGCTGCAACCATTGTTGAAACTGGGTTCCATTCGGCAAAGTACTGCAGCGCTCGTGGCATTCCAGTGGTTGGTGCAAATGCATTCGATAGGAATGTCAGTGGGAAGGTCACCAAGAACCCAACGCTCTGAACTGTACGTGCCTCTTTGACTGACAGGCCAACTAAAATTCCGATCCACGACAGTGCATATCCAAAAACAAATAGAAACAAGAACGCGAGTGAAGTTTTTAGGATGCCAGATGTTGGACGCCAACCCACTGCAAATCCTGCAGTGGCCATAACAACAAGTACCAAAATATTTAATAAAGCGTCGCCAAATGTACGGCCGATGATCACCGCGCCTCTGGAAATTGGTAGAGATCTAAAGCGATCGATTAATCCCTTTTTCATATCTTCAGCAAGGCCAATAGCCGTTGATGCCAAGGTAAAAGCAACGGTCTGAACGAAAATTCCAGGCATCAAAAGCTGCACATATCCACCGGGTTGACCCGATGCGATTGATCCACCAAATACAAAGCGGAACAACAAAACAAACATAACCGGCTGAATTGTTGAGAAAACTAATACTTCAGGTACTCGGACAAGCTGCAAAAGCTGGCGTTTTGTAATGGTTATAACGTCACTGATTGCAAACTTCATTTCTTGCCCCCTCTCTTTTTCTTGGCGGGCTCAACCACTGTTTCTTCTGCAATATGTCCCGTTAGGGACAGGAAAACATCATCTAATGAGGGGCGTTTTAATCCGATATCTAGCGGATGAATTTTGGCATCATCTAGCGCGCGAAGTGTTTCCATAAGTGCCACAGATCCAGTTTGTACAGGCGCACTGATTGTTCGCAGATCAAGGTGTGTTGAGTGTCCACTAACGCGAGCCACGATTTCTTGAGCAGCAGCAACGTCTGCGTTTTCAACGGTGATCTCTAAACGTTCTCCGCCTACTTGCTTCTTTAATGCATCAGAGGTTCCACGTGCAATAACTGTTCCACGATCAATAACTGCGATCTCATCAGCTAACTGATCGGCTTCTTCCAGATACTGCGTTGTCAGCAATAGCGTTACTCCACCTTTTACTAAATCTTGGATGACTCCCCACATATCCTGGCGACCGCGTGGATCTAATCCAGTTGTTGGCTCATCTAGGAACAAAATTTTAGGCTTAACAATTAAAGAAGCTGCTAAATCAAGACGACGACGCATTCCACCTGAATAGGTTTTAATTGGGCGACGTGCTGCTTCAGTTAAATCAAAACGTTCAAGTAATTCATTAGCGCGATCAATAGAAGGTTGGCGACCTAAGTGATACAAACGGCCAAACATCACCAAGTTGTCCCAGCCAGTTAATGTTTCATCAACAGCTGCATACTGTCCTGATAATCCAATGAGTTCGCGTACCTTGTCAGGATTCTTAATAACATCGATACCGGCAACAGTTGCATGACCAGAATCAGGTTTTAACAAGGTTGCGAGAATTCTCACAGTTGTAGTTTTTCCTGCGCCATTGGGCCCAAGCACGCCTAATACAGTGCCTTCTTCAACATCTAAGGACAAATCATTGAGCGCTACGACCTCGCCTTTGCGATAGGTCTTGACTAAGTGTTCGGCAATTACTGACTTCACACGGTAATCTTACCTTCATGTCTACTAATAGCCCACTGAACGCATCTGCCAAGGAACACTCACACAAAGAAATTATGGTCATCTTGGGTGGCCTCATGACTGGAATGTTGCTTGCAGCACTTGACCAGACCATTGTCTCGACCGCTCTTAAAAGCATTGTTGAAGAGTTTGATGGTCTAAACCATTACACATGGGTGGTCACTGCTTATCTTTTGACCTCGACGGCATCAACGCCGCTATACGGAAAAATTTCTGACATCTATGGACGACGTGTTGTATTTCAGTTTGCAATCGTTACCTTCTTATTAGGTTCTTTACTTGCTGGTGCATCACAAAATATGACGCAGCTCATTGCAACTCGTGCCTTGCAAGGTCTTGGTGCTGGTGGATTGATGGCACTTACCTTCGTAATTATTGGTGACATTGTTCCGCCACGAGAGCGTGGAAAATATCAAGGTTACTTCGGCGCTGTATGGGGACTTTCATCTGTCGCAGGACCACTACTTGGTGGTTACTTTTCAGATCACGCACAGATTCTCGGCGTTACCGGATGGCGTTGGATTTTCTACATCAACATTCCATTTGGAATTGCTTCACTACTTATTACATCCGCAGTTCTTCACATTCCTAAGGTAAAGCGCGAACACAAAATCGATTATTTGGGCGCAGTTTTGATGGTTACCGCTGTCTGTCTCGTATTGCTTTCAGTCTCAATCTACGGCCCACAAAATGGCTGGACTGACTCTCGAACAATTGGCTACCTAGTCGTTGGCTTACTTTTAACTGTTGCATTCCTGATGTGGGAAAAGCGCGCAGTAGAACCAATTCTTCCGCTTCATCTGTTTAAGAATCACACCTTCTCGATTACCTCTCTTTTGGGCGCGGTAATTGGTGCTGGAATGTTCGGTGCAATCGTGATGTTGCCGCTGTACTTCCAGGTTGTTAAGGGTTATTCAGCTACTTCAGCCGGTCTTAAATTAATCCCGTTGATGCTTGGAATTGTTTCAACGTCAATCGTTTCAGGTAAGTTGATTTCAAAGCATGGTCATTACAAGCGCTTCCCAATTATGGGAACCGCAATTATGACTGTTGGTGTATTGCTAATGACTCGTTTGCAAATTGATACGCCATATTGGCAGATTTCAATTTATGCAATCATGGTTGGTGCAGGTCTCGGTCTATCAATGCAGACTATTGTGATTGCGTTGCAGAACGCGGTTGATTTCAAGGATATGGGTGTTGCGACTAGTTCAAATACCTTCTTCCGATCACTTGGTTCTGTGTTTGGCACAGCAATCTTTGGCTCAATTCTTACAAATCGTGTTGTGCACTACATGGCTTCAGGTTTTGCGGATTTAGGAAAAACCAATCCTGCAGCGCTAGAAGGGTTTGATACTTCAAAGCTTGCCGGCTTGACTTCAAACACAGCGGTATTAAAGACATTCCCACCAGTCATCAAAAACACAGCACTGGAAGCATTCGTTAATTCTTTCCATGTTGTGTTCTATGCAGCTGCTCCGGTAACTGCAATTGGTCTGGTCTTTGCATTAATGCTTCGTGAAACTCCACTTCGAACATCTAAGGATTATGCAGCCGCTCGTGAAGAAGCAGCTGGAGAAACTTTAGGTTGATTCGTTCCCCTTTTAAGGAGCTGCCACGAGAGGTTTCAATCCTCGTGGCAGCTTCCTTTTTTGTTGCAGTTGGCTTTGGAATCGTTATGCCGGCAATTCCGGTCTTTGCAAAATCTTTTGGAGTTAACAACGCCGCGATTGGTTTAATGGTTTCAGCCTTTGCTATCACTCGCTTTTGTTCGGGGTTGATTTCAGGCTCATTAGTTGATCGTTTTGGAGAGCGAGCAGTATTTTCATCAGGTGTATTTATGGTCGCACTCTTCACCTTTTTAGCCGGTTTGGCGCAGAGCTACCACCAATTACTTATTTTTAGAGCAGCAGGCGGATTAGGTTCTTCAATGTTTTCGGTTGCTGCAGGTTCTGTAATTATGCGATCAGTTGATGACAACCATCGTGGTCGCGCACAATCTGTTTATCAAGGTGCTTTTTTACTTGGCGGAATCGCAGGTCCTGCAATAGGTGGGTTGCTTTCGGCAATTTCACTTCGCGCACCATTTTTTGTGTATTCAATACTTTTGATGTGTGCTGGAATCGTGGCCTTCTTTTTCTTAAAAGGCGACAAGATTGGAACCAAGGCAGTCTCTACAAGCTCTGAAGAATCAACCACAGTTGCAGAGGCTCTAAGAATGAAGCCCTACGTGATTGCGCTTGTCCTGACATTTATTTCAACCTGGGTTACATTCGGACTTCGTGCATCAATTTTGCCAATCTTTGTAACTGAAGAGTTGAAGTCGACTACCGCTGTAGTGGGTTATGGCTTAGCAATTTCTGCAGTCATGCAAGGAATATTTCTCTTGCGAGCAGGTCGATTCTCTGATTCAAAGGGGCGCAAAGCTTCGGCTGTAATAGGCGCTAATGTTGTTTTTGTTGGCGTTCTTTTGCTGACATTCTCAACTCATATTTGGATGTTCTTAGCTTCAATGACAATCCTTGGTTTAGGTGGCGCCTTTTTAACCACTACCCCCGCAAGCATCGTTGGTGATGTAATCCGCGGAAAAGGTGGCAAGGTAATCGGAATTTTCCAAATGGCAGGGGACGCGGGAATGATGATCGGACCAATTGTTATTGGAGCGATTTCCGATGTGTATTCATACCGAGCCGCATTTGGTTTTTCTGCGGCGATCTTTGTTATTGCACTAGCGCTGGTTTACCAAATCCCTGAGACCAGAAATGTCGAAGGGCCCCAGGTTCATAACCTGAAGCCCCTCGATGAAGATCTCTAATTAGTTATTGCTAGTTAGTCATTTCCACGCAAGATTGATAGTAAACGAAGAACTTCCATATAGAGCCAGACAATTGTGACCATCAAACCAAAAGCTGCACGCCATGACTCTGCTTCTGGCATTCCTGCAGCGACGCCCTTTTGAATCTGATCGAAATCTAGAATCAAGAAGAAGCTAGCAAGAACCATTCCACCTGCAGCGATAAGCAAGCCGAAGCCACCAATGCTGTAGATGCTTGAACCAAACATTGAGCTGATGAGACCAACAACTGCAAGTACTAGGTACCCGATCATCGCTGTCATCAATACCTTGGTGAACTTTGGAGTTACACGAATACGTCCGCTCTTGTATGCGAACAACATTCCAGCGAATGCGCAGATGGTCACAATTACAGCTTGGCTGACAATGCCTTGGTATACGGTGTTGTAGATGTGCGAAATTGTTCCAAGGGCAAGTCCTTGAAAAGCTGCATATGCAATTGCAAGTGCTGGCTTAACTGTTTTGCTGAAACTATTCACCATTGCAAGAGCGAAGCCACCAAAGACTCCGAGCATCATTGCGCCGCCACCTAGATTAAGTGTCCATGCTGCTGCACCGACAGTTACAAGAACCGCAAATAAAATTCCGGTGCGTGTAACAACATCATCAATTGTCATACGACCTGTACGCAATGATGATGCGGCAGGTGTGTTGTACAAATTCTCTAGCGCTGCTGGGTCTGAGTTAATTGTGCTCGGATCAAATGCAGCGTATCCACGCTGATTAAACGCCCGTCCTAAAACAGGGTTTGAACTGCGCATATCTTTACTCTCCTTTTGTAGGTCCGCGGAGAATTTCCGCGGTTGTGAAGCACCATAATCGTACGGTTAAGAATTGTCTGGGGCGAAATAAAAGCGCGCTCACATGCTTAAAAGCACCTTAGAAATGGTGCCCCGAGTGGGGGTCGAACCCACACTGGGAGGATTTTAAGTCCTCTGCCTCTGCCATTGGGCTATCGGGGCCTTGCTACCTATTGAACAACGGAGGCAAATCTACCGCCCTTTTTGAGTACAGATTCCAACATTGGTCGGGTCAGCTTTCCGGTAAAAGTGT
>CAIXVA010000167.1 GCA_903922745.1 uncultured Actinomycetes bacterium | reverse complement strand
GGAATGCCTGCAGATCGTCCGCATGTACTCCATGACTTTCCACATTTTAAAGGCGCACTCGAAGCATCAGAACGTCAATTTATTGCAAAGGGTTTAACACATAAGTGGCTTGCTGTGCACGGAAACCATGATGCATTGTTACAAGGCACAGCAGCAACAAATCCAGAATTAGATGCACTTGCACAAGGATCAGAAAAGTTAGCTGCACTGAAGAACATGGCTGATTTAGCAGATCTGTTTTCGGGATTTGGTGAAGTAGGACCTGCGGTGTATCCAGGGTTAGATCACATGGACACAAATGAAGTAACCGCAGATTCTCGTCGTGCCTTAGTAAAAATGCAAGATTGGGTCAACGTTCATACAAATTGCGAACACGACCATGGCTTAGATGCAGAACAACCAGAAACTGCATACTGGTATCGAAATATCGGAAGCCAAGTGCGTTTAATTGCATTAGATACGGTTAATCGCTTTGGTGGTTGGCAAGGATGTTTACATCGTGAACAATTCGACTGGTTGTCACATATGTTGGATGAATCTAGAGATAAATACGTCGTATTGACGTCACACCACCCATTAGAGAATTTGTTTAATGGTTATGTGCCGGAGGAAGTAAGTGCACCAGCACTTGAAGAAGAAGTTCGCAGACTTCTTGAAAAACACCCTAATGTTATTTTGTGGTTCTCGGGACACGTGCATGATCACAAAATCACACAGAGCAAGAACAGTGACGGGTCTCATGCATTTTGGGAGATCCGCACTGGCTCGCACATTGATTGGCCACAACAATCTCGAGTAATTGAGATTGTGAAAACAACAAACGGCAAGATTGCTATCGGGACTGTGGTCTTTGATCATGCTGGTCCTGTTGTATTCAATGGAACACCAGATGAGTTAGCTGACCCAGTTGCACTTGCTGGCCTTTCTCGTCTATTGGCGGCAAATGATTGGCAACGCCAAAACGGTGGACCCTTTGCACTAGAACTATTGGAAGGTCTACCGGAGGATCGAAATATCTGGCTCTGGGCCAACGATCCCCTGAAATAAGCGCAGATTCCTATAGGCTCACGCCGTGCTACTTAGCGATCGCGATATTCGCGCAGAAATAGAGGCAGGCCGAGTCGGCTGCGAGCCATTCCACGAGGCGATGATCCAGCCATCATCTGTTGATGTACGCCTGGATAAGTACTTCCGTGTTTTTGAAAACCACAAGTACAGCGTGATTGATCCTTCTATTGAACAACCAGAGCTAACACGCGAAGTTATTGCCGAAGGCGATGAACCATTTATCTTGCACCCAGGCGAATTTGTTTTGGCCAGCACCTACGAAGTAATCACCTTGCCTGACGACATCGCAGGACGCCTAGAAGGTAAGTCTTCTTTGGGTCGCCTTGGGTTACTGACGCACTCAACTGCAGGCTTTATCGATCCAGGATTTAGCGGCCACATCACTCTTGAGCTTTCAAACGTTGCCAACCTGCCCGTTAAGTTATTTGCAGGCATGAAAATTGGCCAGCTATGTCTCATCAAACTCTCATCTCCTGCTGAGCATCCTTACGGCAGCGAGAAGTACGGTTCTAGATACCAAGGTCAGCGTGGCCCAACGCCTAGCCGATCATTTATGAACTTCCACCGTTCAAAAATAAATTAGTAGCACCGGGAATTACCGGGCAGAAAGCGCGGTTTAATTAGGTATGAAAACAATCATCGTTCTAGGCGTCATTGCTCTTATCGCTGTCTTTATCATCGCTCAATACAACCGCTTGGTTCGCTTGAACATCACAGTAGATGAAGCATGGGCACAGATCGAAGTTCAGTTAAAGCGCCGTGCGGATTTGATACCTAACTTGGTTGAAACAGTTAAGGGATATGCAGCGCACGAGAAGTCAACATTTGATGCAGTTGTTGCTGCCCGAGCAAAGGCGACAAGTGCGACAGGTATTGCAGAAACTGCAGCAGCTGATGGAATGCTTACACAAGCGCTGCGCGGATTGTTAGCAGTTGCAGAGGCGTACCCAGATCTAAAAGCATCTGCAAACTTTTTATCATTGCAAGAAGAGTTGTCTACAACGGAAAACAAAGTCTCATTTGCGCGTCAGTTCTATAACGACAATGTGCGCTCGCTGAACGCCGCCGTAAAAACAATACCTAGCAGTCTTTTTGCGGGTATTGCAAAGGTAACAGAGCGCGAATTTTATGAGGTTGCAGATCCTCAAGATCGTAACGTTCCAAAAGTTACTTTCTAAAAAATATGAACTTTAGAACGATGCAAGCGGCTAACCGCCGCAAAACAATCGGGTTGCTTGTTGGCATGGGCGTGCTGGTGTGGTTAGTTGTCTATGCCGCCCTTACTTACTTTGGAACATCAACAGCTGGCATTGTTCCTATTGCCGTTGGTATTGCATTGGTCTCTGTCTGGGGTTCGTATTATGGATCTGACAAGCTAGTGATAACGATGACCGGCGCCAAGTTAATTCAAGAATCAGATAACCCAAAGTTATTTGGATTGATTCAAGAGGTAACAATTGCATCGGGTCTGCCAATGCCAAAGGTTGCAATTGTTGTTGATACCGCACCCAATGCGTTTGCAACTGGTCGTAACCCTGAGCACGCACTGATTGCTTTTACAACTGGCATCTTGGATGCGATGGATCGCGATCAACTGCAAGGTGTAATCGCCCACGAGATGGCACACGTTGCAAACCGCGACACATTGGTAAGCGCAGTTGCTGCAACAACAGCAGGTGCGATTGCAATTTTGTCTGACATGTTGACCCGCATGATGTGGTTTGGTGGCGGACGCGACCGTGACCGCGAAGGCGGTGCCAACCCACTGGCACTTATTGTTTCCCTAGTCATTCTTATCTTGGCGCCACTTGCTGCGATGATGCTCAAATCAGCAATTTCGCGTAAGCGTGAATCATTAGCTGATGCAACAGCGGTTTCCTTTACACGTAACCCTGCAGGATTGCGTTCGGCGTTAGAGGTATTAGCCGCTGATTCAACTGTTGTGCATCAACGATCAACCGCTGTGGCACATATTTGGATTGAATCACCGTTAGATGGAAAATCTGTATCAAAACTGTTTTCTACACATCCACCAATTGCAGAACGAATCGCCGTTCTAAAATCTATGGAGTCTTTAGCCTAGGCCTTGAAATACAGCGTAAAAGTAGCGCCATTGCCTGGTTCTGAAGCAACTGAAACCGTTCCATCGTGAGCCTTCATTACTTCATCAACAATAGAAAGCCCTAAACCACTGCCGTCGCCACTGCTGCGCTGACGAGAAGAGTCCACACGGTAGAAACGTTCAAAGACATGCACTTGATCCTCTGCAGAAAGCCCAGGACCGTTATCTGCAACAGTTACATACGATCCTTCTTCTGTTGAATAGGTAGCAACATGAATCTGGGTTCCTGCAGGCGTGTGCGCACGCGCGTTCGCTAGCAAGTTAGTGACAACCTGATAAATCTTGTCAGCATCGCCCTGAGTATGAACATCATGTGCGATATCTACTGTAATCGGATGTTCAGGACCTGCAGCTGAAGCAGATGACACCGCTTCTGTAACAAGGTTTGAAAGATCAACATCTGCAATAACTAGTTCGCGTGATTGATCCATGCGTGCAAGCATCAACAAATCTTCTACTAAGTAGCCCATACGCATTGATTCTTTTTCAATACGAGCAATTAGTTCGCGAGTCTTTTCACCATCAGGTACCGCGCCTTGACGATGGAGTTCGGCAAAACCACGAATTGATGTCAGCGGAGTGCGCAGCTCGTGGCTGGCATCTGCTACAAATCGGCGTAACTTCTCTTCAGATTGGGCGCGAGCAGAAAATGATTCTTCAATACGAGAAAGCATTGTGTTCAGTGAAGTACTGAGCATGCCAACCTCGGTATCTGGTTCAAAGTTTTCAAGACGCGCAGATAAATC
>CAIXVA010000166.1 GCA_903922745.1 uncultured Actinomycetes bacterium | reverse complement strand
GCACCCTCAATTAGATGGGGGAGTACGTGATGTTCTTACAGTCCATGGTGCAATTAATTCCAGAACAACATCAGGTGGAACTGCGCCGGTTGTTGTAGCTGCACAGATCAAAGATGCTTTTGCCGCCAATGCAAAGACCGAGAAGGAAATTGCCAGCAAGCACAAGGCATTTTCAGAGATGATGAGCGCATGAACCTGATTGAAGATCTTCGCTGGCGTGGCTTATTGGCTCAGACAACGGATGAAAAAGCGTTGCTCGAAGCACTTAAGAAGCCAACGACCTTGTATGTGGGCTTTGACCCTACTGCGCCTTCACTTCACGCAGGCAACTTGGTCGTTCTACTGGTACTTCGCCGCTTCCAGTTAGCAGGACACAATCCAATTGCTTTAGTGGGTGGAGCTACAGGTTTGGTGGGAGATCCCAGCGGAAAGAATGAAGAGCGCACCCTTAACAGCACTGAGATTGTTGAAGGTTGGGTAAACCGTATCCGTAAGCAAGTCTCTGCATTTCTAGATTTTGATGCACCGAAAAATCCTGCAGCGGTTGTTAATAATCTTGATTGGACATCGCCACTTAGCGCAATCGAATTCTTGCGCGACATTGGAAAGCACTTCAGTGTGAATCAAATGTTGGCAAAAGATTCTGTTTCAGCACGTCTTGAAGGTGGTGGAATTTCATACACTGAATTTTCATACCAAGTTTTGCAATCGTATGATTTCTTAGAACTCTATCGACGTAACAATTGCACGCTACAAGTTGGTGGCTCTGATCAATGGGGAAACATTGTTGCCGGTCTTGATCTAATTCGTCGCGTTGAACAGGGCAGTGGTCATGCATTAACCGTTCCGTTGTTGATGAAAGCTGATGGAACTAAGTTCGGTAAGACTGCAGGTGGGTCTGTGTGGCTAGATCCTGAGATGACTTCACCGTATGCCTTCTTCCAATTCTGGTTAAACAGTGATGACAAGGATGTTATTAATTTCCTTAAGGTGTTTTCATTCAAGTCTCACGCAGAAATTGCTGAACTTGAAAAATCCCATAACGAAAACCCTGGACTACGTGAGGCGCATCGCGCACTTGCTCGTGAATTAACCTCACTTGTGCATTCAGAAGAGACAACACAACGAGTTGAAGCTGCAGCACGCGCATTATTTGGACAAGGTGAACTCTCTGAACTAGATGAAGCAACACTTGCTTCAGCATTAGCTGAACTTCCGCGCACAACTGTTTCATCAAATGAAGAAATACCAACATGGGTTGATCTCCTAGCAGCAACTGGGGTCGTTGACTCGAAATCTGCTGCGCGCCGCATCGTCAAAGAGGGTGGTGCTTATCTCAATAATGAGAAGATTTCAGGAGAAGATTTCAGACCCTCAAAATCTGACTTTTTATGCGGAAAATATGCGGTTTTGAGAAAAGGCAAGAGAGATCTTGCCGCAGTTGAATTAAGCTAGAAAGCTCTAAATGCCCCTAAAACCCTAGCGGGGGTGGATAATTCGCTAGTGTGTGGCGAATGTAGAAGTTGATGGGATCTGAGCACCCCGATTTGACCGGTCCAGCGGGGGTATGTATAGTTACGCTCCTTGCTGGGAACGGACGATTTAGGCCGGACAGTAGGCGTAGAAGATCAAGAAATTGAGCTTCAGCCAGACCAAGTACCTCATTTAGGCCAGTTTGACCGAGCCTGCATGCATGCACTAAGTTTGGCGATCTGCCCTGAAAATTAGGAGAAATCCTGAGAAGCAGTGCGCATCCGTACCTTGAGAACTCAACAGCGTGCCATAAGTCAATGCCAATAGTGGCTTAGTTCGTCATGCTTTTAATAGCGAGAAATCATTGTTTTACAGTGCTTTTTGATTAATTAACAACCACGGCAAATATATAAATACCTCAATGAGGTATAGCCATAAAAAGCTATACCCGTTGATTTCCTTTGGTATATAAATGACAAATTAAACGACAGTTTGTTTGTCTGATCGCCAAGATGAAAACTTTCTATGGAGAGTTTGATCCTGGCTCAGGACGAACGCTGGCGGCGTGCTTAACACATGCAAGTCGAGCGATGAAACACCTTCGGGTGTGAATTAGCGGCGAACGGGTGAGGAACACGTGAGAAATCTGCCTTCAACACTGGGATAACTCCGGGAAACCGGGGCTAATACCGGATATGAAATCTGCGGGCATCCGCGGATTTGGAAAGTTTTTCGGTTGAAGATGATCTCGCGGCCTATCAGCTTGTTGGTGAGGTAATGGCTCACCAAGGCGACGACGGGTAGCCGGCCTGAGAGGGCGACCGGCCACACTGGGACTGAGACACGGCCCAGACTCCTACGGGAGG
>CAIXVA010000165.1 GCA_903922745.1 uncultured Actinomycetes bacterium | reverse complement strand
ATCTCGCTAGCTCCGGAGGTGCTCTAATAATGGCAAAGATTAAGAAGGATGACACTGTTCTTGTTATCGCAGGTAAAGATCGCGGAACAACAGGAAAAGTTCTTTCAGTTGATGGCAACCGTATTACTGTCGAAGGCGTTAATCGCCAGAAGCGTCATACAAAGGAGTCAACTGGTGATCGCGGCGTAAAAGTCGGCGGAATCATCACTGTTGAAGCATCACTACATATTTCAAATGTCATGGTCGTTGATAGCGATGGCAAGGCTTCACGTCTTGGTGTTCGTAAAAACGAAGAAGGCAAGAATGTTCGCATCTCACGTCGCACCGGAAAGGACATCTAATGTCAACAAAGGTAGATGTACGTCTAAAAGCTAAGTACAAGAGCGATATCGCTCCTGCACTCAAGAGCGAATTTGGATTCAAGAACCCAATGATGGTTCCAACACTTGTAAAGGTGATTGTGAACATGGGTGTTGGCGATGCAGCTCGTGATTCAAAGTTGATCGAAGGCGCAATCCGCGATCTAACAACAATCACAGGCCAGAAGCCTCAGGTAACTAAGGCTCGCAAGTCAATTGCGCAGTTCAAGCTTCGTGAAGGTCAGCCAATTGGTGCACACGTAACATTGCGTGGAGATCGTATGTGGGAGTTTGCAGATCGTTTGCTTTCAATCTCATTGCCTCGTATCCGCGACTTCCGTGGTTTATCACCAAAGCAGTTTGATGGACATGGAAACTACACATTCGGTTTAACCGAGCAGGTTGTTTTCCCAGAAATCGAACAAGACAAGGTTGATCGTCCGCGCGGTATGGATATCACTTTTGTTACTACAGCAAAAAATGATGCTGAAGGCCGCGCACTTCTTAAGGCGCTCGGCTTTCCATTCAAGGAGGCATAAGCAATGGCAAAAACATCGCTCAAGGTAAAAGCAGCTCGCAAGCCTAAGTTCAAGGTTCGCGGCTACACACGTTGCCAACGTTGCGGTCGTCCACACTCTGTTTATCAGAAGTTTGGTCTATGCCGTGTTTGTTTCCGCGAAATGGCTCACCGTGGTGAGCTACCTGGTATCACCAAGGCATCTTGGTAATCGTCCCCTCCAACTAACTACAACGGACAAGGTCTGTAAAAAGAAACCAGTTCGAGAAAGGCCACGAGGCCACGTATGACAATGACAGATCCGATCGCAGACATGTTGACTCGTCTGCGCAACGCGAACTCTGCTTACCATGATTCGGTTTCAATGCCGTCATCATCGGTTAAAGCACGTATCGCAGTGATCCTTCAGCAAGAAGGTTACATCGCTGGATATCGCGTTGAAGATGCAGAAAATGGAGTAGGTAAGAACCTTGTTCTTGACCTTAAGTTTGGTGCAAACCGTGAGCGTTCAATCGCTGGTTTGCGTCGCGTTAGCAAGCCAGGACTTCGCGTGTACGCAAAGTCAACAGCTCTTCCAAAAGTACTTGGTGGACTAGGCGTTGCGATTATTTCAACTTCATCTGGTTTGCTAACTGATAAGCAAGCCAATAAGCAAGGGGTAGGCGGAGAAGTTCTCGCCTACGTATGGTGATCAAATAATGTCACGTATTGGTCGCATGCCTATCGCCGTTCCAAGCGGCGTTGAAATCACAATCGCTGGACAGCATGTTGCTGTAAAGGGTCCTAAGGGAACACTTTCACTTAACGTTGCTGAGCCAATTCAAGTTTCACAAGAAGCCGGTGTTATCACCGTTGCTCGTCCCAATGAAGAGCGTGTAACACGTTCACTTCATGGTCTATCTCGCACACTAGTTGCGAACATGGTTGAAGGCGTAACTAACGGTTACACATTAACTATTGAAATCGTCGGTGTTGGTTACCGTGTAGCTGAAAAGGGCAAGGACCTAGAGTTCCAGCTTGGATACAGCCACAACATCCAATTCCCAGCACCTGAAGGAATTACCTTCAAGGTTGAGTCACCAACAAAGTTCCACATCTCTGGAATTGATAAGCAGTTGGTTGGCGAAGTTGCTGCAAAGGTAAAGAAGCTTCGTAAGGCCGATCCATACAAGGGCAAGGGCTTGCGTCTCTCAGGTGAAGTTGTTCGCCGTAAGCAAGGAAAGACAGGTAAGAAGTAATGGCTATTGGTGTAAAGGTCCGCAAAGGTTCGGCAACAAACGCCCGTGCCCGTCGTGCATTCCGCGTCCGCAAGAAGGTCGCTGGAACAGCATCACGTCCACGTTTAGTTGTTTCTCGCTCATCTCGTCACTTGTTCGTACAAGTTATTGATGACTCACAAGGCAAGACTCTTGCCTATGCATCCACAATGGAAACTGATCTTCGTGCTGATAAGGGCGACAAGACTGCAAAGTCAAAGGCGATTGGTGCATTAATTGCATCACGCGCTAAGGCTCTTGGAGTTACAACTGTTGTCTTTGACCGCGCAGGTAATAAGTACCACGGTCGTATTGCAGCTGTTGCTGACAGTGCACGAGAGAACGGATTGGAGTTCTAATGTCTGCTAATCCAACTGCAGCACCAACAACTGCTAGCAATGATCGCGGTAAGGGACGCCCAGAGCGTCGCGAACGTCGTGATGATCGCGAAAAAGAAAAGAACCCATTCATGGAGCGCGTTGTATTCATCAACCGCGTATCTAAAGTTGTAAAGGGTGGACGTCGTTTCTCATTCACCGCACTTGTAGTTGTCGGAGACGGTAACGGTCAGGTCGGTATTGGTTACGGAAAGTCTAAGGAAGTTCCAGCAGCGATTGCTAAGGCAGTGGAAGAAGCGAAGAAGTCATTCTTCACAGTTCCACGTGTTCAAGGAACAGTTCCTCACCCAGTACAAGGTGAAACTGCAGCAGGCGTAGTTCTACTACGTCCAGCTAGCCCAGGTACCGGAGTTATTGCCGGTGGTCCAGTGCGTGCAGTACTCGAGTGTGCAGGCATCACAGATGTTTTGACTAAGTCACTTGGATCTAACAATGCAATCAACATGGTTCACGCAACCGTTGCTGCATTGAAGATGCTTGAAAGCCCAGCACAAATT
>CAIXVA010000164.1 GCA_903922745.1 uncultured Actinomycetes bacterium | reverse complement strand
TGCAACGACAAATGATGGCAAGAAGACAATCTTCCGCGCCAACGGATCTGTGATTACCTTCCCAGGTTTTCTTGCTGCCTACGATGACATTGTCAGTGAAGAAAACAAAGATGAAGAGTCTGCAGATAAGCGCTTGCCGGCGATGAGTGTGGGTCAAGCCGTAAAGGTTGATGAATACACCTGCGAAGGCCATGAAACAAAGCCGCCTGCCCGCTATACCGAACCAACTCTTGTTAAGAAGCTAGAAGAGCTTGGTATTGGTCGCCCTTCAACATTTGCATCAATTATTCAAACTATCCAAGATCGCGGGTATGTCTATAAGCGCGGACGCGCACTTGTGCCAACATTTTTAGCTTTTTCTGTTACAGGATTACTAGAAACTCACTTTACAAAACTTGTTGATTACGAGTTCACAGCCAGCATGGAAGAAGATCTCGACAAGATTGCAGCAGGGGAAGCCGGCCGTGTTGATTGGCTGCGCGACTTCTTCTATGGCGTTGATGGCCAGCCTGGACTCAATGAATTATCAGCTGATTTAGGCGTAATTGATGCCCGTGCAACAAACACCATGAACCTATCTCCTGAAATTGAAATTCGTGTTGGTCGCTATGGCGCATACCTGCAAGAGAACAAAGAGGGCGAAGAACGCAAGCTTGCAAACATTCCTGAATCACTAGCCCCAGATGAGTTAACTCTTGCAAAGGCAATTGAATTATTAGCTGCCCCTTCTGGTGAGCGCGAACTAGGAATAGATCCAGCAACTAATCTGCCGATCATTGCAAAGGGTGGTCGCTTTGGTCCCTACATCACAGAAGTATTGCCAGAAGTTCCAGTTGAGTTAACAGCCTCTGGCAAGAAGAAAAAGAAGAAGGCTGATGCACCAAAGGCAAAGACAGCAAGCCTGCTATCAACAATGACATTAGATACCGTCACATATGAAGATGCGTTACAACTTCTATCTCTACCTCGCACACTTGGCACTAACAGCGCAGGTGATGACATCACTGTGCAAAACGGTCGCTATGGTCCTTATCTAAAAGCTGGAGCAGACTCCCGCACACTTACATCTGAAGAACAACTCTTCACAATGACATTAGATGAAGCACTTGAGATTTATTCAAAGCCAAAAGAGCGTCGTCGCGGTGTGGCAAAGCCACCAGTTAAAGAACTTGGAATTGATCCAACAACAGAAAAGCCTTTGATCATTAAAGATGGTCGCTTTGGTATGTATGTCACTGACGGTGAAACAAATGCAACTTTGCGTCGTGGTGACACTGCAGAAGGAATGACATTAGAGCGCGGACTAGAACTACTTGCAGGACGTCGTGCATGGGAAGCAGAGAACGGTCCATCACCAAAGAAAGCACGTAAGAAGGCTGCAGCAAAGCCAAAGAAGGGCGATACCGCACCGACTCTTACAAAGAACGTTGTGAAAAAAGCAGGGGCAAAGAAAGCTGCCAAGAAGGCAGCCTCAGGCAAAGCGAAGAAGAAGGCTGAATAGCCCTGCCAACCACTTAAATTTCTCACCCCTAGTTTCTAGAACTAGGGGTTTTCACTTTCACAACTATGCAGATTCACCCATAAGGGTGAATCTCTGACCATAAAAGGGTGACTAGTAGGGGTTAGCGGCTTTACACTGACATAACGGAATCTGTCCGCTGGTCCGATTAACAAACGCATCCGCTCTCACCTTTCAGATCCATGAAACCCATGGGTCAAGAATTGAAATCGAGTGGAGCCTCAGTGCGATTCAGAGTTATTCGTAAATTCATATTTCTAACAATCCTGGCTATGTGTCTAAGCCTTTTAACAATAATTCAGGTGCCACCTGCCACTGCAGCAATCACCTTAGATGCCTCCGCAGCATCATTTGTCTTTGATCATTCAGGAACCGCAGGTGTTGCAGGATCAGCAACAGCATTTACAGCTAAATACACAAACATTATTGGCGATGGAAAATCTAATGGAAATGTCGTTCGGTACAACACAGTTGCGACTGTTGCAGGAATTGCAATTGATGCGGTAATCACGACATCGTTAACCGGTACAACAATTTCTGTTTACGATAGTCCAGGTTCGGCATCTGCAAATACAAGTTTCTTCCAAATTGATAAATCAAACAAAACAGGTTCAATTATTTTTAACTTTGCTTTTTATGAACATGGAACATACACAATCGCAGGTAGTGGCAATCCTGTAGTACTTCAAAACATTAAGATTTATTCAATTGATATTGATGGTGGAGACCAGTACACCTCTTTTTCTGGTTTCCAAAACTATTTCTTAACAAGTTCTCCTGCGACCAACTTGATTGTTTCGCAACCTTCTGCAGGTCTTGTGCGTTTTACCTC
>CAIXVA010000163.1 GCA_903922745.1 uncultured Actinomycetes bacterium | reverse complement strand
GAAACAGGAGAACCATTTACTGATACCTGGTGCTTACCAGTATTGAGCTTTACAGGACCAACTTCCATTAAATCTTGATCTTGAATTGAACCATCATCTGATGTGCCGCGGCGTAACACAGCTTTAATGCGGGCAATCAATTCGCGTGATGAATAAGGCTTAGTTACATAGTCATCTGCGCCAAGTTCAAGTCCCACAACCTTGTCGATTTCAGCATCTTTGGCCGTCAACATAATGATTGGAACTTGTGAGGTTGTGCGAATAGTTCGGCACACCTCAACACCTGAAACTTCGGGAATCATGAGATCTAGCAGGATTAAGTCAGCGCCTTCTTTTGCAAAGATTTCAAGTGCCTTGCGACCATCTTCTGCCACCAAAGTCTCAAATCCCTCTTTGCCAAGCAGGAAAGCTAATGCTTCTGAAAATGATGCTTCATCTTCAACGATGAGAATCTTGGACATTAATTGGCCTCCGCTTGTTTGATATAAATTGGCAAAAGTAAGGTGAATGTACTTCCGATATTTTCTGCGCTCCATACCTTTACATCGCCACCATGTTTTGATGCAACGTGTTTAACAATTGAAAGCCCCAACCCCGTGCCGCCTGTTTGGCGAGAACGAGCAGGATCTACTCTGTAAAAGCGCTCAAAGATTCTTAACAAATCAGTTTCTGGGATGCCAATACCTTGGTCAGTGACTGAAATTTCAACAATGCCATCTACCAGTTTGCTTGTCACTGCAACCTTTGTGTTTTCGGGAGAGTAGTTGATGGCGTTATCAATAAGGTTTTGAGTCGCCATAGTTAATTGATCCCGATCTCCCCACACAGACAGATGTTTGTCTTCCTGATAGGTCACCGTGATGTGTCTGTTTTCTGCATTGATCTGACTTTGGTCTATTGCCTCTTTTACTAGGTATCCAACTTCTACCTCTTCTGCCAGCTGCAGTGGGTCGGAATCCTGAATCCGTGAAAGGTTAATAATTTCTTGAACTAAATCCGTTAAGCGCTTTGACTCTGATTGCATGCGAGTGGCAAACATTGTCACCGCTTCGGGCTCATCTTTTGCACCAAGCACCGCTTCACTTAATAGCGACAACGCACCAATTGGTGTTTTTAACTCATGCGAAATGTTGGCAACAAAGTCGCGGCGAATTTCATGAACACGCTGGGCTTCACTTTCATCAGAAATCAGAACAATTACCAAATCGGATTCGGTCAAAGGAAATATGTTTACCGTTAATTCATGAATACCTTCACCAATTGGTCCACGCGGAATATCTATACGTCCCGTATGTTTTGTATTTGTGCGACGCACGACTCTTATTGTGGCTAACAACTCTGGGCTATCAATTCGCCCATCTTTTAATATTCCTAGTCGTTCAATTCCTTTGGATTCAAATACCGGAATTTCTCCGGGAGCAAGTACGAGAGCTTCTCCATCCAGGTTATTAAGGGTGTTTATCAGCATGTCAGGCAGTAGGCGAGGGTCAGTAGCCTCATCAATAACCCTGCGCTTTAACCTCATATAGAAACTCTATCGCGCTAAAACCCCAGTTAACCGCTCGTTAACCCAATAGATTGCATATGTTAACCATTGAGCCTTAGGTTGCACCTATGGCCCTTATCAGATCAGCGTTTCAAGACGAGCTAGACAACGTCTCTCAATCCCTAGTTGATTTAACGAACATGGTTTCTGAATCAATCGTTAAATCCTCGAAGGCGCTGCTAACGGCCGACCTCAAATTGGCCGAAGAAGTAATAGCAACCGATGCCAAGATCGATGATTATCAACACGATTTAGATACCCGCATTATTGACATTATTGCAAGACAACAACCTGTGGCTTCTGATCTTCGTGCACTCATTACCGCACTTCGCATGAGCGCAGACCTAGAACGCATGGGCGACCTTTCACACCACATTGCAAAGGTTGCGCGCCTTCGCCATCCAAACAACGCAATTCCAGCAGATTTGATTTTAGTATTTACTGAAATGGGACATGTTGCCGAAAAGCTTTCGACAAAGGTTGCAACTGTTATTACAACCAGAGATACCGACATGGCATTGCAAGTCGAAAAAGATGATGATGAAATGGATGACCTACACAAAAAAGTTATTTCGGGCATCATCAGTAATGGCCCTGGAATCACCATTGAATCAGCAATCGATTTAACTTTGCTGGGTCGTTACTACGAGCGCTTTGCAGACCACGCTGTTGCAGTTGCTCGCCGTGTGTATTTCCTTGTTAAGGGCGAGTTCCCAGCCTAAATCAATATTCACCCTCCTCTTAAATCGATTCCAGGGCTACACTAAAGAATCGAGTGAAAGAGGATGCTATGCAAATCAACTTAGATAAGAAGTCTGGATTACTGCTCGGCATCATTGCCGGTTTATTAGTCATCATTATTGTGCTTCTCATCGACAAGGTTGAAGATGACGGCCACATGATCGAGACTCATGCTCATCAATTGGTAATCAAGGGCAACTAATGAACATTCAAGAGTTAGCAGCTGCATATGAGTCAGCAACCAATGAGTTCCTTGCAATAGCCACCTCTGTGGCTGAAAATAAGCTGGATGTAAATGATGGAGAAAACTGGAGCTCGCGCCAAGTAATTCATCACTGCGCAGATAGTGAGGCACAGTCATATGCACGTCTGCGACGATTGGTCGCAGAGCCCAATCCTGTTATTCAAGGTTATGACGAAGGTCTGTGGGCAAAGGATGCAACCCTTGGTTACACAACTCTTCCAGTTGAAAACTCCATTGCTGTTTTCAAGGCGGTTCGTGCCGCTTCGCTAGACATTATTAAACGCCTTACTCCGGATCAATTAGAGCTAAAAGGTACTCACACCGAAGCAGGGGAGTATTCACTAAAGCGCTGGCTCGAGACTTATACCCGACATGGAAATGACCATGCTGAACAAATCAAGAAAAACTTGGCTTTGTAGGCAGAAATCTTTTCCAATCTATTCGGGTTAACAAAACCACTAAAGTAATCATCACTAGTTGAAACAGAATTGCCCACACTGATGTGAACTCTTTGGTGATTAATTCACCAATTCCACGAGCCTTTAATTCGGTGGCTCCGAAAACATAGAAGTTATAGGTCACGATGCGGCCTGAAAAGAATGCAATAGTTACAGGGAGTAAGCGCACCCCCATTAAACCTGCTGCTTCAAATAGCTGGGCCGATGGCAGCGGTGAAATCACGAACAACCCTATTGTGATGAATTTTCGCGAACTGCTATGCGTTAATAATTCTTCTGCGGATTCAAGATTTTTTAGTGAATGTGCACTAATACGATTTCGAAATAACCCTGTTGCTCGTGCTAGTAAATATCGCCCTATTCCTGCAAAGACTGCGCCAACGGCGACAATAACAATGGGGTGTAGATCAGTGTTCAAACTAAACAAAACAAGGGCGGTCCAGGTGGGAGGAGCAAAGGCGGGCATCAGATTGAAGAAGAGCACGACCCCTGCAAGAGCGAGAATGTCGATCAAGAATGCACCACGTATTAGAGGCTAGTCCTATTAAGAAATAACCTCTCGATCTCACCCCAATAGGGGTGAGGCAGCCTTGATTAAGCGCAAATGAGGCATCACCCTGTACGCATGAAACAAGGCGTAATCCCTGGGGTGAATCTAGCTCGCACCGTGCCCCCAGCCATGCCTGCGAATTTTCTGAGTAGAAAGCACCTATTTCATTTATTTGAAACCAATATGCCGGGCGCAACGATCGTGGCAGCTCCTGCCGGATATGGAAAAACCATGTTGGTGGCTGAATGGGCAAATGCTCAGTCTCGACCAACGATTTGGTGCGCTGTTGATCCTGATGATTCACCGCAAATGTTTTTCGCACACATTGTTCAAGCCGTTCGAAATGTTTTGCCTAAATTTGGTGCTGATTTTGAAAGTGAAAGATTTTTATCGGCAGATAGCTATATAAAATTCATGGTTCGTGAAGCCAGCGCCGTAAAAGAAGATTTTAACTTTGTCATTGATAACGGTCCAGCAGATGCCCAAGAAGTGACTCCTTTTGCACAGGCTTTAGTTGATCACTTGCCCAACAATGTTCACGTCGTCATTGTTAGACGAGTTACTCCAGCAACATCATTGGCGCGATATGCAAGTCTTGGCAACCTCAGTCTGATTACGAGTCAAGATTTGAAGTTCTCAGACGATGAAATTTCGGTGATTTGCGAACTTAACGGGATAGATAACAAGGAAATCCAGATTGCCAAGCGCCTTGCAAAGTGCAATGGCTGGCCTGCTGCAGTTCAAATGATGGCCAAGAATATGTCGCGCGGAAGCGCCGTCACTGAATTCAAAATCACCGAATCGGCCAACCCATTAGGAATTTTGGCACTCGAATCTTTCAATTCGCTCAATGAAGAAAATAGGCACAATCTGCTAAAGCTTGGCATAGTTGAAGAATTTGATCTAGAAGTTGCTGCAATAATCCTTGGCGAAGATTTTTCAGAAACTTACATTAACAAGTTGGCCATTGACGGAATGTTTATTTCTGTTTCCTCTGGATTTCAACGAAACTTCACTATAAATCCTATTGTTTTTGAAGTTCTTCAGGAATTGCGCAGCAAGAATAAAGGCTCAGAAAACTCAATCCACGAAAAACTTGCCAAGTACTACATTTCAAAGGGAGCCCCCGCACAGGCGCTAGAACACATTTTTCAATCTGGAAACAGCGATCAAATAACAGAAATCCTGCGAGTTTCGATTCGAGATATGGCTGCCATTGGCCGTGGTGACCAGATTATTCGATGGGCTCAATATGGGGCTGATGACAGCCCGGCTGGTGAAATGATGAAGAAGACCATTGAAGTTGTTGGTCATTTAGTAAATTTAGATTTTGAAAAGGCCGAAAGTATGGCCGCAGAATTAAATTATGTGGCAACCCAAGATCCGCGATTAGAATTTCTCGCACAGTTAACTGCCATGGTTATGTCCCACGTCTATTTTGCCCGAGGGGATTTTGAGCGTTCTCAAGGCATGATTAAGGAAGCGTTGGCGAAAGATTATGAATCAGTTGGAATTGAAAATGTAGACAAAATTGCACTTCTGCGACTTCAAGCAGATATTGCCTATATTTATGATGACGAAGAGCTAGTGGAAGCATCACTACTTCATGCTAAAAAACTGCAGGATGGTAATCACCAAGTAATCATTGCCTATCACATTGGCTGCATGACCTCTATGTCCTTATGGTGCCAAGGAAGATTCTTTGAAGCCGCAGAGTTTGCATCGATTGCTATTGCCCAGGCAGAAAATAATGGTTTCTCCGGAATAGCCGGACCGTTAGATGCCATGTTGGTTTTATCTAGATGCGAATTGGAACTTTCGCATTTGAATCAGGCGATTGATACCTCAAATCACATCGAGCGAAAAGCAGAATCCGCCAGAATGTGGCCTTGGTATTTTGTTTCAACAGGCACGCGCTCTCGTATTCAAATAACACAGGGGCTAATCACTCATGTTGTTGATGTAATTGCCGCACAACGGGAAAGACATAAACATCTGCAAACACCGAATCAACTAGGTTGGATCATCGATGTGACAGATGTTTTCTTGCGCTTCGTTTTAAACGACTGGAAACGCGCTGACGAATTGCTCCAGCGCATGCCAAAGATTGAAATGGTGCGCCAGATTGACATGAACTTAAAGTTTGAAGCAGATCCAAAGCGCATCCATGCATTGGTTGCCCAAATGCCTGAAACTACACCTCGCCAAAGAGTGAACAAGATCCTGTATCAAGCAACAATCAACATCGATCAGGAAAACGTGGCACTTACCTACTTGCGGACCGCACTCGACCTTGTGGCTGAAGTTGGCTTCCATGAGTATTTTGTTCGTCAAGACCGGCTGTATCCCATCATGGTCAAGGCTGCTGCAGCTAAGCCAACAATCTTCATAGAAAGCGTGGTGCACGAGATGTCAGAGCGGATTAAGAATTCAAATTCAGATACCGGCGCACTTGAAGAGAAATTGACGAATCGAGAGCTTGAGATTTTGAAGCATCTGACAACTGGCAATCCCATTAGCGCAATTGCAAAACAACTACATATTTCGCAGAACACAATGAAGACTCACCTGCGTAATGTGTATCGCAAACTAGATGTAGATGGCCGTCATACCGCTGTTGAAAAGGCGCGCAAACTTCTTCTTATTTGAGCCTGTCCTATAGGGTTGCAGGTATGGGTCCAGCATTTAACCGCATGTGGGCATCAAGCATTGTTTCTAACCTGTCAGATGGCATTTTGATCGCAGCAGCTCCATTGCTTGCTATATCTCTTACTGACAGTACGGTTTTGATTTCTGCAATTGGCGCCATGGTGATGTTGCCCTGGCTTCTTTTTGCTATTCCAATTGGGGTCTTGGTCGATCGCATAGACCGCCGTTTCATCTTGGCAGGTGCCAATGCAACCAGAAGCGCGGTTGTAGGGGTTCTGGCCCTGCTGATTGCAACAGATCACGTGACTATTTATTGGCTACTTGTTGCCTCCTTTGTGATTGGCGTGTGCGAGGTCGCAGCCGATACGACTGCACAATCATTGATCCCACAGATTTTGGAAGAGAAGAACTTTGAGAAAGGTAATTCGCGACTACAAATCTCAGAGACTGTTATTCAAGGATTTATTGGGGCACCGATAAGTGGCTTCATTTATGCGATAGCAATTGCACTTCCATTCTTCATCAACAGCCTTGGGTTGGCAGTTGCATCATTGCTGGCACTATCAATCCCAATTAAGTATCTACAAGATGTGCGCAAAGATGATGTTGAGAAAGAAAAGAAGAAGTTTGTTGCAGATATGAAGTTTGGTATCAAGTACTTGTTTAATGAAAAAGTCTTGCGCAGACTTGTCGTGACCACAGCATCAATTGGTGTGTGTTACTCCATGGGCACGGCAACGATGGTCTTGTTCATCATTAAAGAACTTGAACTTCCGAAACAACTCTTTGGCGTCATCCTGACAATTCAAAGCCTGGGAGCAATTTCTGGCGCATTCATGGCACCGCGATTGTCTGAAAAATTTGGACGTAGCAATGTGATGACCTTTGGCATCACAACAAGTTCATTGGTCTTATTGCTCAACGGTTTTGCCCCAAATATTTATTTCTACGTTGCACTCGCAACCTTTGGCGCTTTCGCGGTTTCACAATGG
>CAIXVA010000162.1 GCA_903922745.1 uncultured Actinomycetes bacterium | reverse complement strand
TCAATTGATGTTGCAGGTGCTGCGCAGTAAACACAACGACCGCCATCTCGGGCAAAGATTGCTCGACGAGAAAGTGGCACAGAGTGACGATAAGGAATACGAACAAATTTTGTTAGGCGCACAACTGCAGGCAAAGAAACTTGACCACCAGCAAATCGTAGAATTTCGCCAGAGTCTTCAACCATCACAGCTCTGTGATTTAAGACAAGGATCAGCGCGCGACGCTCCGTTATGACACCCAACGGCTCGTAGGTGGCATTTAAGACAAGTGTGCGCGACATGTATCGCTCCCGATCTAGCGCCTGGCTGGCACCGATTGACATATCTTGCACCAAAACACCCGACCTCGTGGGTATTTGAATGGGGCTTTTAGGTAAAGATTTGGATAAAGTCTCGTCATTATGAGCGACTCCATGCGTAACTTCCTCGAATGGATGGCCGGGACTCCCCTGCGCATCCTGATCATCATTCTGGCAGCTGTACTTATCCAATCCTTTGGATCGCGCGCCATAACAAGGGCAATGAATCGATTAGCAACAGCAGATTTAGTCCCAGGACCACGCAACATTGTTGCTCGACAAAAAGAGCGCGCAAGCACAATCGGTGGAGTTTTATCGGGCACGTTGAAATCTGCAACATGGATTATTGCAACTGCCATGGCACTTGGAGAATTTGGTTTTGACCTAGGACCACTAATTGCTTCTGCTGGAATCGTTGGAGTTGCCGTAGGACTTGGTGCGCAAACTCTGGTGCGCGATATTTTATCCGGAATCTTTATGTTGATTGAAGATCAATATGGTGTTGGCGACTCAGTTGATGTATTAGAAATCGAAGGTGTTGTTGAAAAAGTTGGACTACGTGTCACAACTGTTCGTGATGGTCAAGGAACTTTGTGGTACTTACGCAACGGCGAAATTCTTAAGGTTGGAAATCAATCTCAATCTGGCTGATTAACTAGCGAATTCGCTGCCATTTCTAAATAGCTCCACAGTTCACCTTTTAATTCTGCATTTAATTCCACACCATCTACCGCTGTGTGCATTGCATTGAGCCAAGCATCCCGTGCCGCAGAATCAATCGGAAATTGCGCATGACGCATGCGAAGACGTGGGTGCCCGCGGTTTTCTTGATAAGTATCAGGTCCGCCCCAGTACTGTTCTAAAAACCATTGCAAACGTTGTGCTGCGCCTTGCAGATCATTTTCTGGATACATAGGGCGCAAGATTGGATCAGTTGCAACAACTGCATAAAACTGAGACACCAAATCTGCGAAGAATTTCTCGCCACCTACTTTTTCGTAGAAATTGCTCATGTCTGAAGACTAGCCAAGCCCTTTCCCTTGGCAATCCGTAGTACCCAATAACTACTAACTAAACAAAGGGCACCACTTATATAAAACGCTGCGGCGTAGTCACCAAGTTTTACACGCAAGACAGCTGCGCCAAACGCGGCAATTGATCCACCAATTTGATGGGCAGCAAAGACCCATCCGTAAATTACCGTTGCTCTATCTGGTCCCAAGATTGTGCGACACAACATGATT
>CAIXVA010000161.1 GCA_903922745.1 uncultured Actinomycetes bacterium | reverse complement strand
GAAAGTTCACTCTCACCAGAAGCAAAATCAGTTTTAGGTGCAATGGTTTCTCGCCGCGGAGTACTCGCAGGCGCAGGTGGTTTAGGTGCAGCAGGATTACTTGCTGCGTGTGGCGGCGGAGGAGGATCATCTTCTGCTGGAGATAAAAATACTGTTCGTTGGGGTAACTGGCCGTTGTATCTTGATTACGACGAGAAAACCAAAAAATACCCAACCCTTGAAAAGTTCTCAAAGGAATCAGGCATAACAGCTAAGTACCTTGAAGATTACAACGACAACGATGAGTTCTTTGGCAAGGTTCAAGCACAGCTCAAGCTAGGTGAGGACATTGGTTACGACATTGTCACACCAACAGACTGGATGGCTGCACGTTGGATTCGTCTCGGTTACACACAAAAATTTGATGTAGCAAATGTTCCCAACAAAGTAAATATTTTAGATTCACTGGCATCTCCTTCATTTGATGCCAAGCGCGAACAATCATTAACATGGCAGGGCATCATGGCTGGTTTTGGTTGGAACACAGCAAAAAATCCAAAGGGAATTCACACACTGGATGAGCTCTTTTCACCACAGAACAAGGGCAAGATCGTTGTCCTTTCAGAAATGCGCGACACAATCGGAATCATTCTGCGCTCGCAAGGCGTAAAGCTTGAAACTGTTACAGAAGATCAGTTCATGAATGCTGTTGATTTCATGGCTAAGAAGATTAGCGATGGCTGGATTCGCGGCGTAAAGGGCAATGAATACGCTGAAGATCTGACATCAGGAGATGCGACAGCTGTAATTGGTTGGTCCGGCGATATGTTTATTTTGAAGTCTGAAAATGAAGGAAAGTTTGACTTCGCAATTCCAGAGTCAGGCGGAACTATTTCAGGTGACAACATGATGATTCCTTCGACAGCTTCGCCTGAAGGCAAGGCAAATGCTGAGAAGCTAATCAACTTCTATTACGAGCCAGCTATTGCTGCCGAGGTTGCTGCTTACGTTAATTACGTATGCCCAGTCAAGGGTGCTCAAGCTGAAATGGAAAAAATTGCTCCAGAACTTGCAAACAGTCCATTTATCTTTCCTGACGCTGCAACTTCAAAGAACCTCAGCGTTTTCCGTTCACTGACTCCAGCTGAAGAAACTTCATGGGGCGAAGCGTTTCAGAAGGCGGCTGGCAACTAGTGTCTGACGTTTCATCTGCAACGCATGGCGATCTACGCCTCACGCGAATTACAAAGTCGTACGGAGATTTCACCGCAGTTAATGATTTGTCATTAACAATTGCTGAGGGTTCATTTTTTGCTTTGCTTGGACCTTCAGGATGCGGAAAGACAACAACTTTGCGAATGATCGCAGGGCTGGAAGAGCCAACTGTTGGAAGCATTCACTTGGGTGCAACTGATATTACGACTAAGCGTCCGTATCAGCGCCCGATCAACACTGTCTTCCAAAATTATGCACTTTTTCCACATTTAACTATTTTTGAAAACATTGCATTTGGTTTGCGCCGTCGTGGAATTAAAGATGTGACTGCAGATGTAAACAAAGTTCTTGAATTAGTAGAACTGCCTCACCTTGCCCAGCGCAAGCCAACTCAGTTATCGGGTGGACAACAACAGCGCATTGCTTTGGCTCGCGCAATTGTTAACCGCCCCGCACTTTTGTTGCTCGATGAACCGTTAGGCGCGTTAGATCTAAAGCTTCGTCGCCAGATGCAGATCGAACTCAAGTGGATTCAACGCGAAGTTGGCCTAACTTTCGTTCACGTAACACACGATCAAGAAGAGGCCATGACTATGGCTGACACCATCGCTGTTATGAACGAGGGCGAGATTGAGCAGATGGGATCTCCTGCAGATCTATATGACAATCCAAATACCGCATTTGTTGCTAACTTCTTAGGCCAGTCAAACCTAATTAAGGGACGTATTGAAGGCACAGATGGAGACAACTTAGTTGTAGACCTATTTGGTCAAAAGATTTCAATGCCTAAAAACCGCAGTCACGCGGTCGACAGCTCAATTTATGCAGGTATCCGCCCAGAAAAATTCCGTATCTCACTTGTCGGTACTCCAACTCGTGGAAATATTCTGACCGGTGGTCGCATCGAAGATGTTTCTTACATCGGTGTTTCAACGCAGTACCAAGTAACAATGCCTTGGGGACAAGAAGTCATGGTCTTTGAGCAAAATGATGACGGTGTTCCACCATTTGATAAGGGCGATGAGGTTGTAATTTCTTGGGAACCTAACTTCACCTTTGCACTACGCGGCGATGAAGATGTCGAAGCTGGGCTAGAAGTTAACCCTGAGGAACCAGAAGAAGAATGAGCAACGCTTTGTCTAAGGTGAAAATGCCTTATCTGTTGTTGATGCCAGGATTTATTTTCCTGTTCACCTTTTTCATTTTACCGATCGTAAATTTAGCTCAAACTTCAACCCAGACTCCGATTGTTGGGGGAGACACAGGGCAATACGAACAGACCTTGCACTTTGCGAATTACCTCAATGCATTTACCGAAAACAAAGAACAATTTGCTCGCTCATTTGTTTTCGCATTATGTGCGACAGTTTTGGCTCTAGCGATTGCTTACCCTTTGGCATATGCAATCGCCTTTAAAGCAGGAAAACTTAAGAACTTATTGCTAGTCCTTGTGGTCGCTCCCTTCTTTGTCTCATTCTTATTGCGCACAATTGCATGGAAGCAGATTCTTGGCGAAGAAGGATTTGTTATACCGACACTTAGAAACTTAGGAATTATTAGCCAGAGCACGACATTAACCTCGACATCTTTTGCAGTCGTTATGGGTATGACATACAACTTTTTGCCATTTATGACTTTGCCCTTGTACGCCTCACTAGAGCGGATTGATCCACGCACAATGGAAGCATCTGGCGATCTATACGCCAATGGAATTACAACTTTCCGTAAAGTGACTTTGCCATTGTCCATGCCTGGCGTCGTTGCCGGAACCTTATTGACCTTTATTCCTGCCGCTGGTGATTATGTGAACGCTGCAATTCTTGGTAGCCCAAACACCAAAATGATCGGAAATGTAATTGAGTCTCGTTATTTTAAGATCGTCGATTACCCAACTGCGGCAGCACTGTCCTTCACGTTGATGGCTGCAATTTTGATACTTGTAACTATTTATATTCGCAAAGCTGGAACGGAGGAGTTGGTATGAACAAGCAAAAAGATGCATCAATTCCAACTATTCCGACAAAAGCCCGTCTTTCTCGTTGGTTTGGTCGCAACCTAATCCGCATTTATGCAGTGTTTGGTTTTACGTACCTGTTTATCCCAGTTCTTTACACTTTCGCCTTCTCTTTCAATGATTCAGGTAAGTCAAACCTGATTTGGAAGGGCTTCACTTTAAACAATTGGAAAAATCCTTGTGGTGCGCCTGAAGTGTGTTCTGCCCTCGGCAACTCAATCAAAATTGGTTTGCTAGCAACAACTTTTTCAACAATCTTAGGAACAATGATTGCCTTTGCAATTGGGCGATATGCATTCAAGGGACGTTCAACATCAAATCTTCTAATTTTCTTGCCTATGGCTACTCCTGAAATTGTTTTAGGTGCATCATTGCTTTCACTGTTTTTGGTCTTTCATATCAATCCAGGTTTTTGGCCAACAGTTATCGCTCATGTAATGTTCTGTATTTCATTCGTTGTGGTCACCGTAAAGGCTCGAATTGCATCCTTGGATCCTCGCCTCGAACAAGCAGCTATGGATCTCTACGCAAACGAACTTGAAACTTTCCGTCGAGTAACGCTGCCATTAGTGGCTCCCGGTATTGCAGGCGCTGCACTATTGGCATTTAGTTTGTCATTTGATGATTTCATTATTACCAACTTCAATTCAGGAACTTTGACTACATTTCCTAAGTTTGTCTATGTCTCTGCTGCTCGCGGAATCCCTGCACAAGCAAATGTGATTGGTTCTGGAATGTTTATTTTGGCGTTGCTCATCGTAATTGCTGGTCAATTTGTAGGTCGTAAGGTGAAGGTTTCCAAGTAGCCGTTGGCAACTCAGAATCCTCCAGACCAACAAAGCCCACTTTCTCAAGGTGTCAGCGGTATCGTGCATACTTCGGAACAACTTCTCACGGTTAGGTAATTGATGCAGATTCTAGGTATCGCAGCTTTTATAGTTGCGCTTCTCTTTTCAGTTATGCTCCATGAATTTGGTCATTTTCTAACTGCGCGCCGCTACGGGATGCGAATTTCTGAATTTTTCGTAGGTTTTGGAAAGAGAATCTGGTCTGTTGAACGTGGTGAAACAGAGTTTGGCGTCAAAGCGATCCCTGCAGGTGGTTATTGCCGAATCGAGGGCATGACACCTAATGATGAAATGCCAGAAGGCGAAGAAGGTCGTGCATTTTACAAGGCCTCGTCAGCCAAGAAATTAGTAGTTCTTGGAGCTGGATCTTTTATGCACTTTATTCTGGGTTACCTGTTGCTGTTCACATTGTTCGCCGGTGTGGGAACAAATCAGGTGCTACCAATTATTGGTGAAGTTGTCTCGGGTTCTGCCGCTCAATCTGTAGGAATTCAAGCAGGTGATGAAGTTACTTCAATTAATGGAGTCAAAGTCACTGATTGGTATAAAGATGTTGAAGCAATCCGTAATTCACAGGGTAGGGATTTAACCCTTGGGTTAATCCGAGATGGCCAACACATCACTGTTACTGCAACCCCACGATTAACCGAAATCGATGGAACAAAGCGCTATGTACTTGGAATTGTTAATTCTGTTGGATTAAAGCGTTCTGGAATTATCAAATCTGGCTCAAATGCATTTATTGTTACAAAGAGTTTTATATCTGAGAGCGCAAAATCCCTCATAAAATTACCGTCAAAAATACCGGCATTGTGGGGACAAACTGTCCACGGTGAAAAGCGTGATGCGAACGGACTCGTTGGAGTGGTTGGAGTCGCACGCGTTTCTGGTCAAGCGGTTGGGGACTCTCAATTAACAATTTCTGAACGTTTAGCTACATTTATTTTGATTATCGCCAGCTTGAACATCTTCGTTGGAATATTTAATTTATTGCCGATTCTGCCATTGGATGGCGGACATATGGCAGTTGCAATTGCCGATGAAATTCGTGCATTTTTCGCACGACTTCGTGGTCGTCCACGACCTGCTGCAATTGATGTGACAGTTCTAACCCCAGTAACTATGGTGGTTTTCGTGGTTCTTGCTTGCTTAACACTGCTTCTTTTGGTTGCAGATGTGATTAATCCTGTGACCCTCAACCTTTAAGCAAACGAATGAGGCTTTAATTCGGCGGTTTGTGGCTGAGTAGTGCAGAATAAAGCCATGGTTGATCTCGGAATTCCAAGCGCACCTCCTCCAACGCTGCATCCTCGTCGTAAGACTCGGCAGCTAAAGGTTGGTTCAGTAGGAGTAGGTAGTGATTCACCGGTCTCGGTTCAATCGATGTGTACAACTCTTACAGCAGATGTAAACGCTACTTTGCAACAGATCGCAGAATTAACAGCATCTGGTTGCCAGATTGTTCGCGTGGCCGTACCAAGTCAAGATGATGCGGATGCGCTGGCTCAAATTGCTAAGAAGTCTCAGATTCCCGTGATCGCAGATATTCACTTTCAACCTAAATATATCTTTGCCGCAATTGATGCAGGGTGCGCAGCAGTTCGAGTCAATCCTGGAAATATTAAGCAGTTTGATGACAAGGTTAAAGAGGTTGCGAAGGCTGCAGGGGATGCCGGAATTCCTATTCGTATTGGCGTAAACGCTGGTTCACTAGATCCACGTTTGCTTGCAAAGTATGGAAAGGCAACGCCTGAAGCACTTGCGGAGTCTGCATTGTGGGAAGCATCTTTATTTGAAGAACACGGTTTTTCAGATATCAAAATTTCAGTAAAGCATCATGATCCCGTAACAATGGTTAACGCGTATCGAATTCTTGCTGCCAAGTGTGATTACCCATTGCACCTTGGGGTAACAGAGGCAGGTCCAATTTTCCAAGGAACTATTAAATCTGCGACAGCATTTGGTATTTTGTTAGCTGAAGGCATCGGCGACACAATTCGCGTTTCATTATCGGCGCCTCCAGTTGAAGAGGTAAAGGTTGGAATCTCAATTCTTGAGTCTCTGAATTTGCGTCAACGCAAACTAGAAATCGTTTCATGCCCTTCATGTGGACGCGCACAGGTTGATGTGTATACATTGGCTGAAAAGGTTCAAGCAGGATTGCAAGGCATGACTGTTCCATTGCGCGTTGCGGTAATGGGTTGTGTAGTTAATGGCCCAGGTGAAGCACGTGAAGCAGATCTTGGTGTTGCCTCAGGAAATGGCAAGGGTCAGATATTTGTTAAGGGTCAGGTCATTAAAACTGTGCCAGAAGCGCAAATTGTTGAAACTCTTATCGAAGAAGCGATGCGCTTGGCAGAAGAAATGGAAGCCGCCGGAGTTGCTTCAGGGCAACCTTCAGTTGATGTTCGATAAGGTTTGCCCATGTTGAAAATGTCTACGCTATTTTTGCGTACTCTTCGCGATGACCCAGCAGATGCTGAAGTTGCAAGCCATAAGCTTCTTGTTCGTGCTGGTTATGTGCGCAGGATTGCAGCTGGCATTTATTCATGGTTGCCACTTGGCGTAATTACTCTTCGAAATGTTGAACGGGTAATTCGTGAAGAGATGGACAAGGCAGGGTTTCAAGAGGTCAATTTTCCATCACTTCTTCCACGTGAGGCTTACGAGACTACTAACCGTTGGGAAGAGTACGGACCTTCACTGTTTCGCTTGAAGGATCGCAAAGGTGGGGATTACTTACTAGGCCCAACACACGAAGAGATGTTTACCTTGATGGTTAAAGGCGAGTACTCATCCTATAAAGATTTGCCATTAAGTATTTATCAGATTGGAACTAAGTTCCGGGATGAAGCCCGTCCACGCAGTGGAATTATCCGTGGCCGAGAGTTTGTTATGAAAGATTCTTACTCATTTGATAGTGATGATGCAGGGCTTGAGGTGTCCTACCAAGAACATCGCGAGGCATATGTAAAAACCTTTGATCGCCTAGGGATGAATTACAACATTGTTAAGGCTGTATCAGGTGCCATGGGTGGATCTAAATCCGAAGAATTTCTTGCACCTTGTTCGACTGGTGAAGATACATATGTTTTGTGTCCTAAGTGTGGATTTGCCGCAAATGTTGAGGCGATGGTTACAAAGGTTGATGCCGAGGATTCTTCGAAAACTCCTGCGCTAGAAGATTTTGATTCACCAAATACGCCAACAATTGATTCTTTAGTAGATCTACTTAATGCCAAGTTTGGCGGGGGATTTACTGGCGCAAACACATTGAAAAATGTAATGCTGATGGCAGATAACAAAGCTGTATGTGTTTTAGTTCCTGGAGATCGTGAAGTTGATTTAAAGCGTTTCCAAGAAAACCTTGGCGGAATTCACGAGCTACGAGTATTTGAGGATGCAGATTTCGCAAAGTTCCCTGGCCTAGTTAAGGGTTACATCGGACCACAGGATGCAAAGAAATCTGGAATAACTGTTTATGCAGATCCACGCATTGCACCCGGAACATCTTGGGTAACTGGTGCCAATAAAAAAGATCGTCATGCACGCAATGTTGTTAATGGTCGCGATTTCACACCAGATGCATATGTAGAAGCAGCCGAAGTGCGCGCAGGAGATGCATGTCCAGAGTGTGCAACACCTATTGTTATTGATCGTGCAATTGAGATCGGTCACATCTTCCAATTGGGTCGCAAATACGCAGAAGCACTTAACCTGACAGTTCTTGATCACAACGGCAAGTCTCAGATAGTGACAATGGGTTCATATGGAATCGGTGTAACTCGCGCAGTTGCAGCCATTGCCGAACAGACTCATGATGAAATCGGGCTTAACTGGCCGGCAGAGTTAGCACCAGCCAAGGTACATATTGTGGCCGCGGGTAAAGATGACCTGCTATTTGAAACAGCGTTAAAGCTTGGTTCTGATCTTGAGGCACAGGGAATTTCAGTCATGCTTGATGATCGTCGTGATGCAAGCCCAGGGGTGAAATTTAAAGATGCTGAATTGATTGGTAACCCAATTATTGTCGTCGTTGGAAAAGCATTAGCTGAAGGCAATGTTGAAGTTCGGGTTCGCAAGAGCGGCGATAAAAAAGAAGTTGCACTTGCTAGGGCTATAACTTCGATCGCAGAACTACTTAAATAATCGTGTTTCACGATTTAACAATTGCAACCTCTTTATTTCTATTAGCAGCCTCATTTTTTGCTGGCTTTATTGATTCAATTGCCGGTGGCGGAGGATTAATTCAACTTCCTGCATTGCTGATTGGTTTGCCTAAATCTGAAACAGCCGAAGTTTTAGGCACAAATAAGTTGTCTGCAGTCTTTGGAACAACCACGGCGGCAGCGTTGTATAGAAAGCAGATTAAGCCGGACCCAAAGATTTTAATTGCAATGGGATTGCCAGCTTTCTTGGGATCAGCTGGGGGAGCAGTACTTGCATCAAAGATTCCAACAAGCAGTATGCGGCCAATGGTTTTGGTACTACTAATTATTGTTGCAATTTATACCTGGTTTAAACCTGACTTAGGAAAGTTTGAAAATCTACGCCATCAACCACGACAACGAGTTCAGATTGCTGGCCTTGCTGGCGCGGTAATAGGTTTTTACGATGGAATTTTTGGTCCAGGTACGGGATCTTTCTTAATGCTCATTCTTGTTGCATCCCTGGGTTATGCCTTTATTACTGCTTCTGCCATTGCAAAAGTCGTAAATGTTGCAACCAATGTGGGCGCAATTATGGTGTTTGGAATTCACGGGGCGGTTATTTGGCAGATCGGAATCATCATGGGAATTGCCAATATATCGGGGGCGATTATCGGGTCACGATTGGCGATAAAAGGTGGCTCAACTTTGGTGCGCAAAGTCTTCTTAATTGTGACTGTGGCATTGATCGTAAAGGTAGGAATTGCAACCTTTTAATTGTTCGCGTTACAATTAGGGCACAACTTAATAGAAAGAAGAATGTCATGGCCCTTAAAGATTCAATCGCCGACGCAATTCGACCTGCTGTAGAAAACGCGGGATTCTTTCTAGAAGATGTCTTTACGAGCAATCCTGGTAACCACCGCATCGTTACCTGCATGATCGACGGAGTTGCCCCGCTTAGTCTTGATGAAGTAACTGTTGTTAGCCGTGAAATATCAACGATTCTTGATGAGTCACCATTGCTAACTGAAGCTTTTACTCTTGAAGTTACATCGCCGGGAATTGAACGACCTCTCACATTGCCTCGTCATTGGACGAAGAATCTGACCAGAATTGTTAAGGTAACACTGAACGATGACAGTGAAGTGTCCGGTCGTTTAACTGAATTTGATGAAGTGAAAGCAATTTTGATTGAGAACATTAAGGGTCGAATGAAGACTCATGAAGTTGCCTTTGCAGATATCAAACGTGCAAACGTTGAGATCGAATTCAATCGTAAGGATGAGATCTAATGCATGTAGAAATGTCGGCCCTGGCTGCCCTAACAACTGAAAAAGATATTCATCTTGAAGAGCTGATTTATGCAATCGAGATTGCAGTTCTTGGTGCATACAATCAAACAGAGACAGCTAAGCGCCATGCCAGAGCGCATTTAGATCGTGAGACCGGTGAAATTTCCATCCTTGTTCCAATTTTTGGTGAGGACGGAACTCGTATTAGTGAAGAGGTTGATTCACCTGATGGCTTCTCACGTATGGCAACATCGACTGCTCGCCAAATTATTAAGTTAAAAATGCGCGAAACAAATGATGCTGAAATCGTTGGCGAGTTCACAGCATCAGTTGGTGATGTTATTTCTGGTGTTGTTCAGCAGGGGCGCGATCCAAAGATGATTAATGTCAATCTTGGCCGCGTTGAAGGACGTATTCCGCCACAGGAACAAGTGCCAGGTGAGGTTTACAACCACGGAGATCGCATTAAGTGTTTTGTTGTTGAAGTCAAGCAAGGGTTAAAGGGACCTGAAATTATGTTGTCTCGTTCTCACCCGGCTCTTGTGAAACAACTATTTGCCTTTGAAGTTCCAGAAATTAATGATCGCATCGTTGAAATCATGGCTGTTGCGCGTGAAGCAGGACACCGAACAAAGCTTGCAGTTAAAACACATCGCGCCGGTGTTAGTCCAAAGGGTTCATTGATTGGTCCAATGGGATCTCGAGCACGTGCTGTGATGGATGAACTACACGGAGAAAAGATTGACATTGTTGATTGGTCTGAGGATCCAGCAGAGTTTGTTGCAGCAGCACTTGCTCCTGCAAAGGTCAGTTCAGTTGAAATCACTGATCTTGCAACACGCAGTGCAAAGGTGATCGTTCCGGATTACCAGCTTTCTTTGGCCATCGGTAAGGATGGACAGAACGCTCGCCTGGCTGCGCGATTGACTGGCTGGCGTATTGATATTCACCCGGACACAGTTGTTCCCGCTGCCACAGACGCAGCCTTGTGAGTCAACCGCGCATTATGACCAATTTCCAGATTATGACTGGAGGGCTCTAGTTGGATACCATGAGCCAGTTGGATTCACATTTTCCGGTACGTAGCTGTATTGGCTGCCGAAAGAAAGCGAACCCAGCAGCATTAATTCGAGTGGTTTTGATCGATGGAAAATTGATTCCAGATATCAAAGGCGGTGCTCCAGGTCGGGGCGCTTGGCTTCACAAGAAATGTGCAGAAGGTGCGATAAGTCGAGGCGCTTTTCGTTTTGCCCTTAAAATTAATAAGGAGCAAGACGCGGCGATCGATGTATCGGAACTTCTGAAATTTCTTGAAAGTTAGTTCGGATTAATAAGAAGATGAATCACATACAACGAATGGACATGAAAGATATGAAACTCAAATGAGCTCGTTAGAACTATGAGGTCGTTCAACTAAGGCTTGCATTTGAGAAAATGCGGGCCAAGACAGGAGAAATGTGTCAAAGGTCCGCGTACATGAGTTGGCAAAACAACTCGGTATGGAGAGCAAGGTTGTCCTTGCAAAACTCCAAGAAATGGGCGAGTTTGTTCGCTCCGCATCATCAACAGTAGAGGCACCAGTTGTCCGCAAGTTGATCGAAATGTATCCCGATGCAAAACCGGTCGAGGAAAAGAAGCCTGTTAAAAAGGCTGCCGCAAAGAAAGCTGCAGCAAAGCCAAAGGGTGAAGTTAGCGCTGAACAAGCCGCTGAACTTGCAGCTGAACTTGGCGTAGACATTGAAGCGCTCAAGCTTGAACAAGCGAAATCAATTGCTAATAAAGAGGAAGCTGCAAAGCACGAAGCAGCCAAAACTGAATCAATACAGCGCGCTGCCGACCGTGCAACTGAAACGGCCGCACCTGCAACACCAACAACTCCTGCACCTCGTCCGGGTAACAATCCATTTTCAACAGGGGGCGCAGTTCCGCGTCCACCTCGTCCAGGAAACAATCCATTTTCAACAGGGGGCGCAGTTCCGCGTCCACCACAACGTCCGCAAGGAACTGGTGCACCTCGTCCAGGAATGGCGGGTTCACGTCCAGGTTCTGTTCGTCCAGGATTTGCAGCACGTCCAGGTGCACCACGCACCGGAGCTCCATCAACTGGTGCAGGTTTTCCACCACGCACTGGTGGCGCACCATCATCATCTCCTTATAAATCAAATACACCTGGTGCAGGTGCACCAAGTGGTGGTCCGCAACGTCCAGGTGGCGGTCGTCCACCACAACGCGGTGGCGCAGGCGGAGCATTCGGAAAGAATGCAAGTAAGAAATCTGGTCGTAAACAAAAGTCTCGCAAGGCATTACGCGATGAGTTCGACAATATGCAGGCACCACAACTTGGTGGCGCTGTTGTTCCTCACGGTGATGGCAAGACGCCTATTCGTATGCGTCGCGGAGCTTCATTGGCAGATTTCGCAGACAAGATTGGTGCAGATCCAGCAGCGTTAGTTGCAGCGCTATTCCACTTAGGTGAAATGGTTACAGCAACACAGTCTGTGGACGCGGACACTTTTGAGATTCTTGGTGTTCAACTTGGTTACAACATTGAAATTGTTAGCCCCGAGGACGAAGACCGTGAATTACTACAAGACTTCGACATCGATTTAGCTGGCGAACTTGATGATCTTGATCCAGACACTTTGGTCGCACGTCCACCAGTTGTAACTGTTATGGGCCACGTTGACCACGGTAAGACTTCTCTTCTCGATGCGATTCGTAAATCTGAAGTTATGAAGGGTGAAGCAGGCGGTATTACACAGCACATTGGTGCATACCAAATTCATCATGATCATGACGGCACCAACCGCGCGATTACATTTATTGATACACCAGGTCACGAGGCGTTTACCGCTATGCGTGCTCGTGGTGCAAAGGTAACTGACATCGCTGTACTAGTTGTTGCAGCAGATGATGGAATCATGCCTCAGACAATTGAAGCGCTAAACCACGCACAAGCAGCTGATGTTCCAATTGTGGTTGCGGTTAACAAGGTTGATAAAGAGGGTGCAAACCCAGACAAGGTTCGCCAACAGCTAACCGAGTACAACTTGATCGCAGAGGAGTACGGCGGAGACACAATCTTCGTAAACGTTTCTGCAAAAGCTGGT
>CAIXVA010000160.1 GCA_903922745.1 uncultured Actinomycetes bacterium | reverse complement strand
TTGTGCCATCAAGCGGGTAATTGATTCAGTTAATGCTTTTTCAAATGGAGCAGCATCGCCGTTGTAATCAACTAATTCGCCAGTTTCTTTATCGGCAACAACTTCAGGAATTCCGCCAACCCGAGATCCAAGAACCGCGGTTTCACAGCCCATAGCCTCAAGATTTACGATTCCAAGTGGTTCATAGATTGATGGGCAGATAAATAGATCAGCAGCGGTCAACATCGCAGTTAATTGATCATGCGGCAGCATTTCTTTAATCCACCACACATTGCTGCGCGTGCGCTGCAAATCTGCAATGAGTGCAGCAACCTCGTTGCCGATGCCTTCTTCATCTGGACTACCTGCTGCTAGAACTAATCCGTACTGTGCAGGCACATCTTTCCAAGCGCGTAATAAATGCGCCAAACCTTTTTGACGAGTTATGCGACCAACAAAAATTGCATAAGGCCCACTGATTCCAAAACTTTCCGGAACAGATGAGTCATGATTAGGAGCAAATTTTTGTGTATCTACGCCATTCCTAATTGTTACAACCTTTGCTGGATCAACGGCAGGGTATGCAGCTAAAACATCGGCGCGCATTCCATCACTGACGGCAATAATTGCAGATGCTGCTTCGAAAGAAGACTTTTCTGCCCAGGATGAAATCTTGTATCCGCCACCTAATTGATCTGCTTTCCAAGGGCGCAACGGTTCTAGTGAATGTGCACTGACAATGTGAGGGATACCGTGTTGTAGTGATGCAATATGGCCGGCCATGTTTGCATACCAAGTGTGTGAATGAACAACATCAACGTGTCCTAAGTGCGTTGCTATCTCAAGATCGATAGCAAGTGCCTGCACCGCAGGATTAGCGTCAGCAAAACCATCAGGCAATGAGTATCCAAATGCATCATCTCGTTTTCCGCCAAAGCAATGGACATCGACATGTACATCCTTGATTGTGCGAAGGGCTTGCGTTAACTGAAGAACATGAACCCCGGCGCCACCATAAATAGCTGGTGGCCACTCCTTGGTAACAATGCCTACATTCAACGCGGTCATATTCTGCTAATCCTCTTCCTTCGACAAGGGTGAAAGGCTATCGTTAAGCCATGGCTAAACTGCAACTTCCACTCAGCATCGTTCTTGCTGGTGGCGAGGGCAAGCGTCTTATGCCGCTCACAGCAGATCGTGCAAAACCTGCAGTCCCATTTGGTGGTTCATATCGTTTAGTGGACTTTGTTTTATCAAATCTTGCTAATGCAAATATGTTGAAGATTGCAGTACTGACGCAATACAAGTCACATTCGCTCGACCGTCACATCACCACAACATGGCGCATGTCATCACTTCTTGGAAATTACATCACTCCAGTGCCAGCTCAGCAACGCTTGGGTCCACGCTGGTATACAGGCAGTGCTGATGCGATTTTGCAGAACTTCAATTTGATTCATGACGAAGATCCAAAACATGTATTGGTTTTTGGTGCAGATCACGTGTATCGCATGGATCCAATGCAGATGTTCCAGCAACATGTTGAATCAGGCGCAGGCGTAACAGTTGCCGCAATTCGCATGCCGCGTTCTGAAGCCCATGATTTTGGAGTAATCGAATTAGCTGATGATGGAATAACCATTAAAGCCTTCCATGAAAAACCAGCAAATCCACCTGCAATGCCAGGGCATCCTGATCTCTGTTTAGTTTCAATGGGAAATTATATTTTCAAGCGCGATGTCATGGAAGAAGCGCTCATTCTTGATTCAGAGGATTTGGAATCACGCCATGATCTTGGTGGAAACATCATTCCTTATTTAACTCAAATGGGCGTTGCGATGGTTTACGACTTTGCAAACAATGTTGTGCCTGGTGAGACCGAGCGCGATAAGGGGTACTGGCGCGATGTTGGTTCGATCGATGCTTATTACGATGCCCATATGGATTTAGTGTCTGTGCATCCAATTTTTAATTTATACAACCGCGAGTGGCCTTTGCTGACAAACCCGCCATCATTGCCACCAGCCAAGTTCAGCGAAGGTGGATCTGCCCATGATTCAATCGTAGGAGCTGGATCAATTGTTGCGGGCGGAATCTTGCATGGTTCAGTTGTTTCTTACGATGTTTCAGTTGGAAAAGCTGCAATTGTTGAAGGCACTGTTTTGATGCCTAATGTTCGAATTGGCGAGAAAGCGATCATCCGTAAAGCAATCCTTGATAAGAGCGTTGTAGTAGATCCTGGGGCACAAATTGGTGTGGACCTTGAGCGAGATCGCCAGCGCTTTACGGTCAGCGACGGCGGAATTGTTATCGTCGGTAAGGGTGTTCGCGTTACCGTTTAATTACCAATTCTCAGTTTTGTTTTTTAGTTCTTTGTATCTAGCCATCACATCAGGTGTAGCAACGCTGTTGTGATGTGACACTTCACCCAAATTCCATGTTGGCATTTGTCCAAGTAGCGCCCACGCAGCCTGCTTAGCTGCACCGTCTGCGACATATTCACCGGCAGGTGGCACCAATACTTCTCGCCCGAATAGTGCGCTAGCAATGGCAGGTACGGCAGGATTTTTTGCAGCACCACCAATGAGCAAAATTCGATTAACTCCAACTCCTAATGCAACCAGTGAATCAACAGCATCTGCCAATCCAGCAAGCATGCCTTCAACCATTGCACGTGCAATATCTTCAGGGTTTGAATTTTTTAGGTTCATACCAGCAAAGACTCCAGTGGCTGTCGGGCGATTAGGAGTGCGCTCACCTTCAAAGTAGGGCAGTAGTGTCAATCCATTAGCACCAGGCTTTGCAGATAAAGCTAACTGTGCAACTTCATCATGAGTTTTACCAAGCATGCGACAGGCCGCATCCAAGATTCTGGCAGCGTTTAATGTGCATACGAGTGGAAGGTAACGACCAGTTGCATCGGCAAATCCAGCAACTGAGCCACTTGCATCATGCGTTGGAGTTTCCGAAACTGCAAATGCAGTTCCACTTGTTCCTAATGAAACAATAACGTCTCCTGGTTGTGCTTGTATGCCGAGTGCTGCACCTGCGTTATCACCAGCACCAGCTGCAATTGGAATTCCAGATTGTGTTGTTCCGCCAAATTTATCTGGGCCAATAATTTGTGGCAATGAAAGTTCTTGATCATGTCGCAGAGCTAATCGAATAATGTCTTCGCGGTAATGAGATGTGCTGGGATCAAAATAGCCGGTACCTGAGGCATCACTTCGATCTGTAAACAAAGTGTCAAAGTTCTTGCCACCTTGCAACTGCCATGACAACCAATCATGGGGCAGAGCTATGGAGGCAACCTTTGCTGCATTGCTTGGTTCGTGATCTGCCATCCAACGAAGCTTTGATGCGGTAAATGATGCAACTAACTTTGATCCAACTTTGCGTGCCATTTCGGCATCGCCACCTACTTCGGAATTCAAATTATCAGCTTCTTTGGCAGAGCGTGTGTCATTCCATAAAAGTGCGGGGCGAATTACTTCGCCGTCATTATCAAGTGCGACCATTCCGTGTTGTTGACCTGCAATTGAAATTGCCG
>CAIXVA010000159.1 GCA_903922745.1 uncultured Actinomycetes bacterium | reverse complement strand
TGCTTCTTGAATGTGTCAATCAACTCGATATTTGTCTTGATAGCAGAATCTGCATTCCAGCCTTGACGTGCAAAGCCAGAACCCATGATTGCCACACCTTGGCTAAATAAGTATTTAGCCACTTCAGCGTTTCCACCAGGGACTGGCTCTGGCGTATTAGTGACTTTGTAACCACCAATAAGAGGAATTCCAGCTGGGATATCTACGTTGTAGCGATATCCGTGTGAATACAAAGCAACAGTTCCGTTGAAGTTTGCTGGAACCTGCATTGCATATGGTGCTCCATCTGATGTAACACCAACACAAGATTGGATTGGGCTCTTGCCATCACACGCAGGTGCTGCATTTGCAACAGATGGTGCAGTGATTAGAACGGTTGTTACAAGTGCTGTTACTGAAAGAAGCGAAAGTAATCTTACTTTTTTCATTAGTTAGGTAATCCCTTCGCTGGCATTGCGGGACGCTTGTAAGTTGACTTAACAACTGCGCCTGAACCTGAATCGGTTGTGTATGCAACATATGTACCGCCGATTGGAGCAAGATCACCTGTTGGTGAGAATTTTCCTACCCAATATCCGGTTAGACCAACGTGGCTTGTCGCTGAGTAACCAAGTGGAACCAAAGCAGAGTTTGCAAATGTTGCACCCTTGCTATCGATCGCGGCCATCAATGACTTACGTGTTGGATTTTGACCTGCAGCCTTAAGTGCCTGCGCAGTCATAAATGCTGAGTTCATTCCAAGCAATACATTTAGATCAAATGCTGATCCTGGCACTGCCTTTGCGTAGATATCTGAGAAGAATTTTACGTACTCATCTTTCATATCTGTTGTCGCTGGAACTGGCGAGAAACCAATTGCGTTGTATAGAACGCCTGCTGGAACTCCTGCTAGCTTCAATGTCGTTGCATCTCCACCAACTGAACCAATCATCCACTGTGGTGCGTACTTCAACTGTGCTGCCGTTGCTAACATATAAAGACTTGCACTAGTTACACCGAAGAGAATTACAACATCGGCTTCTGCAGCCTTGAACTTTGTAATCCAGCCTGCAGCTGTTGCCGCGGCCTGTGAACCTGATGCGTAAGGAACTGTGACTGCAAACTTAGTGCCTGCTGTTTTAAATCCTGCGAGTGCGTCTGATCCGAAGTCATCATCCTGGTAGAGAAGACCGATCTTCTTACCTGCAAAGTTTTCATTGATGTACTGACCCATGATCTTTGCTTCCATAACATATGAAGGCAAAACAGCGTAGGTAGTTGGGTACTTCTTTGCATCAGCAAAACCGCTAAATCCTGTGTTTACAAACAACACTGGAACGCCGCGACGGGCTGGGTTAACTGAAGATGCAACTGCCTTTACATTTGCAGTTCCAAGCGGTGCCATAAGAGCCATGACCTTGTCCTTAAGGATTAGTTCGTTGGTCTTTGAAACAGCTTCTGTTGGAACGTAGCGATCATCTTTAACAACAAGAGTTATCTTGCGGCCATAGATGCCACCATTTGCATTGAGGTAATCGAAGTATGCCTTTGCTGCACCTGGAATCTTGTTGTAACCAAGTGATGCTGTACCTGTCATTGGCAAAGTCATACCCAATTTAATTTGAGTAGAGCTAACGCCAACTTCTGCCGCTTGTGCAGGAATAGCTGTTGCAGCTAATCCAACAATGGCCAGTACCGCTGAAGCTGTAATCAGCTTGCGACGGTTCATTGCTTTCATGTGTTTCCTTCCATCGAGGGTGTGTTACGAGAGTTACTTCTTTTACTTCTTTGAAGAATTGTGCTCTGCTTCATGTCGTGCCTTGCGAGCGCGATGTTGTTCAACAGGACCATTTGGAACAAATAGAACTGTCAGAATCAACAACCCACTAACAATCAAGCCAGGCAGATTTGTTGTAACGCTCTCAGAACTTCCGAGGCGGTGAGCCACCACATCGGCAATTTCTGGGATGGCTACCAAAACCACTGCCCCAATGATGACCCCTCCGAGGGTCGTTATGCCAGAGAGAACCGCACCTGTCATCAGAGAAAATGAGAGTGCAAGAGGAAACGCGCTTGGAGATACGGTCCCAATAGTCATGGAAAGCATGGCCCCGGCTAGGCCAGCAAGACCAGCGCTAAGGGTGAATGCCAAGATCTTTGAGCGCCCCGTATTAATGCCTGCCAGTTGGGCTGCGACTTCATTGCCTCTGCCAGCTCGCCACGTACGACCATAACGAGATTGCAAAATATTCTGCAACAACCACATCATGATTAATGCAGCGAGGGCAGCGATCCAGAAGAACCACTTGTACTGGGTGAAATTCTCGCCCAATGACAACGGCGGGAATCCAACATCAAATAGCAAACCTTGTTCGCCACCCAGAATTGAAAATTGATTTGCAAGAGACGGTAAACCAATAGCAAGAGCCAATGTTGTTCCTGCCAAATATGGACCAGATAATCGAGCCGCTGCAGCGCCAAGTAATGCTCCAGCCAATGCTGCTACAAGAACTGCAACAAAGAATGAAAGAATAATTGGGATATGCCATGAAATATGTGAAACGGCCGCGGCATAGGCACCTACCGCCATGAGTGCGCCATTACCCAGTGAAACTTGCCCTGAGTATCCTGTTAACAAAATTATTGATGAGATTGCAACAACGTAGACAGCTATTGAGGCACCCTGGTAAACACGCAGTTCATCAACCATTCCACTAATGAAATAGAGAACTACTCCACCCAGAATGAATGGAATGATGTGAGATGAGTTATGACGCTTATGCACGGCGACCCGCCTTTGCCCCGATGATTCCCTGAGGGCGAATGAAAAGCACTGCTAGCAAAATTACAAATGGTGCGATGAAAAATAGCGCGCTACTGACGTACATCAAAACAAATGAAATAAGAATTCCGAGCAGCAATCCACCGATTACTGCGCCAACGAGTGATTCAAGTCCACCAATGACTGCGGCGATAAATCCTGAAACCAATAGCAATGAAAATTCAATTGAGTCTGGCGAAAGATTTCCATTGCCGTTAACAGTTTGAAGCATTCCGGCAACTGCGCCGGCAGCACCAGCTAACGCCCACCCTAAAGTTCGAACTAGATCTACTTTCACGCCAGACAATCGCGCAATTTCTGGCGCGTAGGCTGATGCGCGTAGTGCCAAACCAATATTTGTTTTCTGGAACAAAATACTAAGTAGCAGCATAAGGACTACTACTGAAACCAAAATCAGGAGTTTTAGAGGAGAAAAGACGAGTGTTTCGCCCCCAACACTAAATCCATCATTTGAAAGTGGGCCCGTGATTCGAACATCTTGCCCTCCCCAAATCATGCTAACCACTGCACGAATTACTCCTAGTAAACCAAGGGTTGCAATAATCGGAGCAACACTTGCAATTGGTCCTGTTGAACTGTGCTTTACGAGCAGGCGCATCAAAATAATTTCAACTAACGCTGCAAATATTGCACCACCAATCATCGCCACAGGTAGCGCAATCCAAAATGAATTTAGTTGCACCATCGCTTCGTATCCAAAATAGGTAGACAGCAATGCCATACCGGCCTGTGCGAAGTTAATGACACGAGTACTGCGCCATACCAACACTATTGAAATAGCCATTAATGAATAAATACCACCAGCTGTAACGCCGATTAAAATCGTATTAAGTAGTTGAATCATGATTAGTACCCCAAATATGCAGCGCGGACTGCTGGATCATCGATAAGAGTCTGCGCATTATTTACCGCTACGACTTTTCCTAGGTTCAAGACAATTCCAAGATCTGCAATCTTTAAAGCTCCCATCGCATTTTGCTCTACGAGCAAAACAGTTAGACCCATAGAAGTAGTGAGATCCCGAATGGATTGGAAAATTTGTTCAATAACAAGTGGCGCTAAACCTAATGAAGGTTCATCGAGCAATAGCAACTTAGGTTTTGCCATTATCGCTCGACCAATTGCAAGCATCTGACGTTCGCCTCCAGATAATGTGTCAGAGCGTTGTTGGATTCGCTCTCCCAGTCTAGGGAAAATGCTTATTACTTGATCAAGGGAATCGTGCAGCTCTTTTTTATCTCGACGCCAAATGGCTCCAAGTTCTAAATTTTCTCGAACTGTTAATTCGGGTACAACAGATTTCCCCTCGGAAACATGAGAGATACCGCGTCGGACTAAACCTTCAGGTTTACTTCCCAGAATAGAT
>CAIXVA010000158.1 GCA_903922745.1 uncultured Actinomycetes bacterium | reverse complement strand
GTTCGCTTGATCCCGTTCTACCGGCACATATTTTTGGAATACACCGAAACCATAATCATCAACAGTTGTTCCTATTGCTGTTGTTGGTTTCCACACCAATAAACCAATAGATGCCACTGATTGGGATTTACCGGCTGAAGGATTTTCCAGGCTGTATGCATATGCCTCAAGCTGAGGTGAATAAAACTGCCCACTATCTCTTTGGCTGTCAGAGACCTTGCAATCAATTAAGCCAATAGTTCCGTCGTCGTTGGTGGCGACAAGATCGTATTTTCCTAATATCCGCCATCGAGTTTCTACGCCATTAACAACTAACGGCTTGCTCTTAACCCATTCGCCCCACTTAGTAACTTTTCCTGCTCGCAATGAGGGATCAATAGTGGGCATGTCGGCACCTTGAAAGTGCTCTTCTTGAAGCGCAGCCATGGTTCCAACGAGTGGGAACTGCCCTGGCATCGTTACCTTGAACCAGTACTTAATCCATAAACATCGCTTGCATGTGGAAAGACCAAATGTTAAATCGGATGGTGAGATGTTTTCGCGTGCTGGCTTTGCTGGTTTGATCATGGAGTAATTGTGTACTTAGGCACTGACAATTGCAGCGATCAAAACAGATATTCCTAAAATGATCATGATGGTGCCGCCGGTAGCACGCAGTCTTTCTAATCGCTTAGGGTCAGTGGCTAACCATTGACGCGCGGTGCCTGCAAGCAATCCCCATGAACCATCGGATATGAAGGCCAAGATTGAAAAGATCGCACCGAGGAGAATTAATTGACCAGTGATATGGCCACGTTCGCGATCAATGAACTGTGGAAGGACCGCTGCATAGAAGACAAGTCCCTTGGGGTTGAGTGCGCCAACCCAGAAACCATCTCTAATGGAACGTCGCACACTTGGCGCAACATCTCCTTGATTTGTCATGTCGGCAGCTTGTACTTCGCGATGTTTTATCGCATCAATTCCGAGATAGACGAGATAAAGACCCCCACCAAATTGGACAGCGATGTAGGCGATATCTGAGCTTTGAAGTATTGGACCTAATCCAAAGGCAACAAAGGTGGAGAGAACAAAGGCGCCTGTCACATTGCCGGCCACGGTAAAGACAGCTGTCTTGCGACCCCAGGCAATGGCACGAGCGATAACAAAGAGGACGCTAGGCCCAGGAGCCAAGATGATGACCATGGCCGCGATGATGTACTCGGCTAGCCGTGTGGGAATGATCATGTGGGCAGTTTAACGGCGCGCCTGGGTTGCGTAGGGAAGGTATATCCCATTAGATTACGTCTCGATATATCGAATAGATACATTCCACGGAGTACTTGGGAAGGAGAATCAGATGCGCTCACGCTCAGAGTCGCTCGAATTCGCCCTCCTTGGCCTGCTCTCACAAGCCCCATTGCATGGCTATGAGCTTCGCAAGCGCATAGGCACCATCTTCGGACCTTTCCGCGCATTGTCATTTTCAGTTCTCTATCCGCAGCTTCGTCGAATGATGGAAGCGGGCATGATCGAAGAAACTGTTATGGAAGCGACTTCACGTCGCTCTCGCATTGTGTACGCGATCACCGACAAAGGCGCTCGCAGATTTGAATCATTAACCGAATCAGTAACACCTGAGACTTGGGAAGATGAAGGATTCGAAATTCGTTTCGCGTTCTTTAGCCCGACCTCAGCAAATAACAGAGTAAGAATTCTTGAGGGACGCCATCGTCGTCTCAAGGAGAAAGCCGAAATCCTTCGTGGTGAACTCGAGAAGTCACCTGTTGGAATCGACAAATATCTGGAGGAATGGCGACGTCATTCACTGGAGACAGCTGATCGAGAGAT
>CAIXVA010000157.1 GCA_903922745.1 uncultured Actinomycetes bacterium | reverse complement strand
TATTCAGCTGCAATCTGATTGAGTGCAGCATCGATTCGTATCGCAACATTGTCATATGACTCACCTTGTGGTGGCGCAAAACCTGTTGAAGAAATCCAAGCCTGATAATCAGCTGGGTACTTTTCCTTAACTTCATCAATTGATAAGCCATCCCAAATTCCGAATGAACATTCAATCCAGGTTTCTTCAAAGGTAATTGGCAATCCAGTTGCACGAGAAATCGCTTCGGCTGTTTGAGTTGTGCGCTTAAGTGGTGAGGCGATGATTACCTCGGGATCTAATTGTGCAATTGCTGCGGCAACTCTTTCTGCTTGCTCAAGTCCAATCTCAGTTAGTTCAGGGTTAAGTGGTCCATCACCTGAAAACTTTTTAAACGGAGTCAAAACTGTCTCGCCATGTCGAATTAAATAGATAGTTGTTGCTTTTTCTGAAGACAAAAGTCTTTCTGTCAAATAATTCTGCTGTACCTGCACTACTTCCCCGCCACCAGCTTGTTGATCCAAAGCTTTGTTGGCTAAGCGATCTGCATGTGAATTTTCATCACGAGGAATCCATGTGTATGTAACCAGAGATGGATTATGAGCAGAGCGGGCAGATTGGGCCAGAACACGCATGTCTGCATGCTTTATCTGCCAGCGACCAGACATTTGCTCAACTACTAATTTACTGTCCATCTTCACATCTACCGTGGCAGTTGAATCTAGTTCGTTAATCGCAGTAAGACCTGCAATCAGGCCGCTGTATTCAGCAACATTGTTGGTTGCCACACCAATAAAATCATAAAGCTCGGCAATGATTTTGCCATTTTCAATAATCACAGATCCATAACCGGCAGGTCCTGGGTTACCACGAGAACCGCCATCGGCTGTTAGGTGAAAGTGACGAGACATTTAAACTCCACGCACCAAGATGCAGCGGCACTCTTCACAGCGCACAACTTCATCTTCTGCTAAATCTGCAACTCTTTTTAGTTCCACAGTATTGATCGAAAGATTACATCCACCACATGCTCCCCCAACAAGGGCTGCGGCACCCGCCCCACCTGTTGTGTCACGAATTTTTTCATAAAGATCAACTAAAGTCTTTTCGATGCTTTGCAAAGTTTCGCTGCGATCCTTAACAATTGCATCCAAATCATTATTGATAATTGCCATGGCATTTTCTTTACGGATCTCAAGGTCAGCAATAACGGCAGCGTGTTCTGTTTCTTCTGCTTTTAATGTTGTGATGCGCTCGTTAATCGCATCTACACGCATCATGATTTCAAGCTCTACCTCTTCAAGCTCTGAGCGCCTTGCTCCCAATGTTCCAACCTCGTGTTGTAGCTGTTCCAACTCTTTAGGAGATGCACTGCCGCTGATAAGTCGTGCCTCATCGCGTGTAATACGCATAACGATCTGCTCAACATCACCTTCGGCACGCAAAAGCTCTCGCTTAACATCACTCAGTTCGGTTTCTGCTGCAATGCGAAGGTCGCGAGCATTATTTGACTTAACTGTTGTGCTGGCTAGCTCTGCAAGTTCTGGAAGATTTGACGCTTTATGTCGCAATGAAGTTGCCTGCTGATCAAAGCGCTGGATATCTAAAATTGAACGCTGGTCGCTTGGAGATGCCTTCATCGTAATTCTCCTGACCGCATATGTAAGTGTGGTTTAAGTTTAGGTCAGCCCTGTTGTGAAAGCCAAATAAAAGCGCAAAAGGCCCCACGATTTCTCGTAGGGCCCTCGATTTAAGAGTTTACTTTGCTGCGATTGTTGAGATTTCGAACTCCAGCTTGATGTTTTCAGAAACTAGGATTCCGCCTGTTTCTAGGGCTGCGTTCCATGTAAGACCAAAGTCCTTACGGTTGATCTCTGCTGCGCCTTCGAAACCAAAACGAGCATTACCGAATGGATCTGTTGCTGTACCTGAGTACTCAAATTCAATTGTGATTGGCTTTGTAACATCCTTGATAGTCAAGTTGCCTTCTACAGAGATCTTGTCTGAACCTGAATCTTTAACAGATGTTGATGCAAAAGTGATCTTTGGGAAGTTTGCTACATCAAAGAAATCAGCTGACTGTAGGTGTCCGTCACGGTCTGCAGAACGTGTGTCTACTGATGCAACATTGATGTCGATATTGATTGAAGCTGCACCGTCAGCAACAACTGCTGCGCCAGTGTAATCGTTGAATGAGCCACGTACCTTTGTGACCATTGCGTGACGCGCGCTAAAGCCTACGCGGCTGTGTGATGGATCAATGGTGAATGTGCCTGCTGGCAAAGTCGCTAGAACTGACATATTTAATTCCTTCTTAGATATTTGATGAATTGAAACCGCTCATTGCGGTACTGGGTAACCTTAGCCTAAGATAGTTGAACTTTCAACTAATTCTAAATGAACATAAAAAAACAGATGCAAGTGATATGCATCTGTTGTTTGTACTTGTGGGCGCTGAGGGTTTCGAACCCCCGACATTCTCGGTGTAAACGAGACGCTCTACCACTGAGCTAAGCACCCGATATTGCAGACTCAAATCTTAACTTACGAGCCCACAATTTCCTAAATCACGCTTACAGAGCAGCGATTGCCGCCTTGTAATCAGCATTTTCACGTGCTGCCCAACCATTCTTAACTTCCCAGCGAAGAACGCCTTCTTTATCAATCAAGAAGCTACCTCGAAGTGCGCAACCCTTTGATTCTTCAAATACTCCGTATGACTGTGCAACTGCGCCATGTGGCCAGAAATCTGACAAAACTGGGAATTGATAATTTTCTTGCTCTGCAAATACACGTTGTGTAAATGGTGAATCACAAGAGATTGCTAAAACCTGTACGTCATCATTTTGGAAAGACGAAAGGTCATCGCGCAAAGCACATAGCTCGCCTGTGCATGTTCCGGTAAATGAGAATGGGTAAAACATCAGCAATACATTTTTGCTCCCCTTAAAAGAAGAGAGTGAAACTGCTTCTCCATGCTGATTTGGAATCGTAAAATCTGGTGCTGCTTGTCCAATTGTTGTCATGAGCAAAACTTACCTCTTGCCCGCTTTACGTGCCACTAATCGAGTTGCAGACCAATCCCCCGCGAGCGCAATTGTTGATGTCTGGCTTAACCCGGCAATAGGTGCTGCATCTTGAATATCGCTCGGTTCAACATGAAGTTCACGACCTGCCTTTGGAGTTAGGACCCAGATTGGTCCAGCTTCCGATAAATATGCAAGTGCATCCATTAATTCATCAACTAAATCTCCGTCACCTTCTCGCCACCACAACACAACGGCATCAACTACCTCAGTTGTCGTTCCCTCAAGAAAAGTAGTGCCCGTAATAGCCATGATCTGGTCTCGAATTGTGGAATCACAATCGCTATCAAGGCCGACCTCTAGAACCAGGTCATCCTTGGTAAATCCCATCCGTGTAGGCACGGGCTAAGTCCACACAATGCTGGGCTTGAGCGCAAGAGGAAATTGGCTCAATTTCACACCTTTTGGATTTCGACTTACGGGGTAGTACAGACAAGAATAGGCACATGAGCGAAAACTTCGAGGCGCCAGATCTCAATATTGAACAACTAGTCGATACCGACCCTACGGAGTCGGCCGAATGGAGAGCTTCCTTTGATGCGGCCCTTAAGGCTGCTGGCCCAGTGCGCGCTCGCTACTTAATGCTCAACTTGTTACAACATGCACGCGAAAAAAATGTAGGAATCTCTGCCCTTCGTGCAACCGACTACATCAACACAATTGCTCCAGAACATGAAGCGCCATTTCCAGGAGATGAAGATTTAGAACGCAAAATTCGCCGCATTAACCGCTGGAACGCTGCAATGTTGGTTCACCGTGCACAGCGTCCAGGTGTTGGCGTCGGCGGACATATTTCAACCTATGCATCATCTGCCGCTCTCTATGAAGTTGGTTTCAACCACTTCTTCCGTGGACAAGATCACGCAGGTGGCGGAGATCAAATTTTCTTCCAAGGGCATGCAAGCCCTGGAATGTATGCACGTGCATTTCTCGAAGGACGTTTAACCGAAAATCAGTTAGATGGTTTTCGTCAAGAGCTTTCACATCCTGGTGGAGGACTTTCTTCTTACCCTCACCCACGTTTAATGCCAGATTTTTGGCAGTTCCCAACTGTGTCAATGGGTATTGGTCCACTGAATGCAATTTATCAAGCGC
>CAIXVA010000156.1 GCA_903922745.1 uncultured Actinomycetes bacterium | reverse complement strand
GTTTTATGGCTTCAATTGTTTCTATTCCATCTTTTCGAGTTTCTTCTTGACCCGTTGCAATTGGAAACGTTAGGCAGTCAATCAATATATCGCCAATATTCATTCCCCAGTTATCGTGAAGATCATGAATCAAACGACGCGCAATACGCAGTTTCCATTCTGCATCTCGCGCCTGACCCTCTTCGTCAATGGTCAGGGCGACAACACTTGCACCGTGTTCTTTCACCAACGGCATAATTTTTGCAAATCTAGATGTTGGCCCATCTCCATCTTCATAATTGACAGAGTTGATAACACATCGACCACCAAGGTGTTCTAAGCCAGCTTTTAGAACAGCTGGTTCGGTTGAATCTAGAACGATTGGTAATGTGCTTGCTGTTGCAAAGCGAGACGCGATCTCACTCATGTCTGCTGCACCATCTCGACCTACATAATCAACAGACAAGTCCAACATATGCGCACCATCTCGAATTTGATCACGCGCAATCTCTACGCACTTCTCCCAATCTTCAGCCAGTAAGGCATCACGAAATGCGCGTGAACCATTTGCATTGGTGCGCTCCCCGATTGCTAAATAGGTTTGATCCTGTCTGAATGGAACATACTGATAAAGAGAAGACGCACCAGGATCTAGTGCTGGAGTGCGCTGTGAAATCCTTCGCTTACTCAGTTTTGCAACGACTGATGCCAAGTGCGCAGGAGTAGTACCGCAGCATCCACCCACTAATGAGATTCCATAATCAGCCACAAAACCATCTAGAGCTGTTGCCAACTCATCTGGGTTCAATGGATAAGTTGCACCATTGGGACCCAGTTGTGGCAATCCTGCGTTCGGCATTACCGAAATTCCGATGTTTGCGTTCTTGCTCAAGTAACGAAGATGCTCAGACATCTCAGCAGGCCCAGTTGCGCAATTTAGACCAATTAAATCGATTCCCATAGGTTCAAGGGCATTGAGGGCTGCACCGATCTCAGAACCCATCAACATGGTGCCCGTTGTTTCAACTGTCACTTGAGCGATCAAAACAATATCGTGCTTTGCTTCCCTGATCGCTTGGCGGCAACCATTAACCGCCGCTTTTACCTGCAACAAGTCTTGTGATGTTTCAACTAGCAATGCATCACAACCGGAATCAGCCAAACCTTTAGCGGCTGTGTAGTAAGCAACCTTTAAATTCTCGTAAGTTGTGTGACCCAGGCTAGGTAACTTAGTTCCGGGTCCGAGTGAACCTAATACAAAGCGTGGTTTATCAGGAGTTGAAAAAGCATCAGCGGCCTCGCGCGCGATTTTTCCTCCCGCAAATGCCAACTCATAGATTCGATCTTCTATTCCGTAATCCGCCAAGTTAGACCAGTTGGCACCGAAAGTATTTGTTTCAATCGCATCGACACCTGCACGTAAGTATTCATCATGGACTGACCGAACGATGTCCGGACGGCTCACATTGAGAATCTCATTGCAGCCCTCGTGGTTTTGGAAATCTTCAAGGGAAGGATTGGCCGCTTGAAGCATGGTACCCATAGCCCCATCGGCGATTACGACCCGCTCAGAAAGGGTACGCCGCAGCAAACCATCAGCTATTTTCGGCGTGTTCATCTGCCGAAGGTTACCGTAAGGTTGCTTTCGTGGAGATTCATAACATACCGCTACTGCGCGATCCAGTAATGATCGCTGCCTTTACTGGCTGGAATGATGCTGCCGAAGGCGCTTCAGGTGCTTTAGAACACTTGCTATCGGCCTGGCGAGAAAAAGATGATGATGTTGTCCCACAACTGATTGCTGATGTTGAAGCAGAAGAATTTTACGACTTTCAAGTGAACAGGCCTCAAGTATCGATCGATGATTCATCTATTCGAAGCATCACGTGGCCGGGAACTCAAGTATTTGGATTAGCGATTCCATCGATGAAGCGAGATCTTGTAATAGTTACGGGTGTTGAACCTTCGATGCGTTGGAAGAGATTCACATCTGATCTATTGGATTTAGCCGATGACTTAGAAGTTTCACTAGTTGTAACCCTTGGATCTCTACTTGCGGATTCGCCTCACACGCGTCCAATAACAGTCACGGGAACCGGTGCACATCCAAATATTGCCGAACGACTTGGACTATCGGTTTCAAAGTATGAGGGGCCAACTGGAATTCTTGGAATTATTCAAGATGGCTGCATGCGACGTGGAATAGATGCGATATCACTATGGGCAGCGGTTCCGCACTATGCCTCGAACTCCCCATCTCCTAAAGCATCCTTGGCTCTGATTAATTCACTGGAAGATTTTTTAGATATCTCTATTCCTTTGGGTGGACTGCAAACTGAGTCTGACGAGTGGGAAAAATCAGTTGATGAACTGGCTGCAGAAGACACCGATGTTGCCGATTATGTGAAGGCGCTAGAAGAAAGTAAAGATGCAGCTGAACTTCCTGATGTTTCAGGTGATCTAATTGCAAAAGAGTTCGAAAGATACTTACGTCGACAAAGTGAAGATTAAATCTCAAGACCCATTAAGGCATCTAAAGCGGTGATGAGAGATTTTCCATCGCCTCCAGAAGCGCCAGATTGTGTCAATCCAACCCAAGAGTTAATCGAATCTATAACTGAGCATGTATCTAAATCATCAGCAAGTGAATCGATAATTGCTCTAACTAAATCCTTTGTGGGTGCAACTTCGGATTGGGCCACAGCAGATCGCAGAGCAGATAGTTCGCTCTCGGCTGCAAGGAGTAACTCTTCAGTCCACATTCGATCAGTGCGGTAATGATTCTTCATCAACGCCCAGCGAATAGCCATTGGATCTCTACCGTCTGTGACTAACTTAGATACGAAAACCAAATTTCCTTTGCTCTTACTCATTTTTTCGCCGTCTAGTCCAATCATCCCGGCGTGAACATAAGTACTAGCTAGCGGTTTTCCGGAAAGAACCTGAGCTTGCGCAGCACACATTTCATGATGGGGGAAAATCAGATCTGATCCGCCACCTTGAATATCAATAAGTGCATCTTCACTTGGTGAAGGTTCTAGATACTTAATTGCTATTGCTGTGCATTCGATGTGCCAACCAGGTCTTCCGACACCAAATGGTGATGGCCAACCAGGTTCATGCGGACGCTGTGACATCCACACTAAGCAATCGAGTGGATCAATCTTCCCAACACGAGTTGGGTCTCCCCCACGTTCTGCAAATATTTCCATCATTTTCTCTTGAGAAAAATGTGAGCGTTGCCCAAACTGCGAATCGGCATGTACTTTGAAATATAGATCTTGATCTACTGGATAGATACTGCCTTTTGAAGAAAGATTTTCGATTGCTGCTGCAACAAGGGGAATCGCATCAACAGCGCCGATGTAATGCACTGGCGGAATCACTCGCAGATTGATCATGTCGCTTCGGAAAAGATCAATTTGCTGATGGGCTAAGTCAGTCCATTCAATGCCATCACGGTTGGCACGCTCCAATAACGGATCGTCAATGTCGGTAATGTTTTGTACGTAACGTACCTCTGAGCCGCTGGCTCGTAAATACCGATTAATCAAATCAAATGTTAAATAGGTAGCTGCGTGACCAAGATGAGTAGCATCGTATGGTGTTATTCCACAGACATACATGCGATACAACGGCTTACTCTGTATTGGTTCTTTTACACCTGACGCGGAATTAGTCAGAGTTAAAGCCGGAAAATCGATTGCAGAATCAAGGGTTGGTATTGCAACTTCATTCCATGATTTCATGTTGCTATCGTAAACCTAAATCAAAATGCCGGCCACGGGACAGCAGGCCAGTCGGGGTTGGGTAACGGGAAAGTTCCAGATGCGAGTAGATCTGAAATTCTGCGCGAGGTTTGTTGGATCTCTAAGTTAGTTAGAAGTGGAGCGAGCAATTGCCCTAACTCGCCTTCGATTTCTGCCTTAGCCTTTTGAAGTAATGCAATTTCAGCAGCAGTCAACGGTTCATCAGCCCACTGCCACAAAACGGTGCGCAATTTATCCTCAGAATGAAATGTGACCCCATGATCGCAACCAAACAAAGTTTGGGCATCAACAGGTAAGAGATGACCGATTTTACGGTCGGTGTTATTGATTATTGCATCAAATAAGGCCATGGATCGCAATTGCGGGTGGTCGGTAGCGAAAAACTTTCCCAGATCAATGCTTTCATCAATATCTACCCATTGTTGAACCATTCCAAAGCCATAAGGTCCATCGCGCAAGATAGTTAGCGGAACTAAATCGAATCCAAGATGGCTGCTCACCAAATAAGCCGCATACTCTCGATGTGCAAGGCATCCATCTGAAAAATCCCACAATGGACGTTCACCTGCAATGGGTTTATAGATGCACACAATTGCCTGATCTTCATGAGTTGCTGTTGCATACAGGGTTGCATTTGAAGCATCCACTAAGCGACCTGTTACATGCAGATCCCCTTGGGTCAAAGTTAACAAACTATCGTCTGTAACCATTTGCCCTCGGACATAAATGACCTCGTGGATCAATTGCAATTCCGCAGAAAGGACATGGCAAACGACCTGCATTTACAACAGCTTTAGACCTAACAGCAAATGCTGCAGCCATCGCAATTGAGATATTGACTATAACAACTTCGCCTTCAGAATCCTCTTCATCCTCTTCTAGTTCAAATAGTTCTAAACAAAGCAATTTACTCTCTTCATCCCACGCTAAGGACATTGCTCCAACTTGAAACTCGGCATCTATTGGAGACTCTAGTGGCGCATCATCTGTAGCCAGTTTCTCAACAATCATCAAAGGATTTGATTTACGTATCTCAGAGATCATGACTTCTAAGCGAGAAGACATCGCCTGCACTTGTGCTTTCTCAACCGCAACGGAGAACAGACGGGAATTAGTGCGCACTTGAAGATAGAAGGCGCGCTCCCCTGGCTCGCCTACAGTCCCTGCGACAAAACGCTCTGGTTGTGAGAATTCATGTCTCATCGACCGGATCCGCCACCTAATAAATTTTTTGCTCTTTTTGGAGCACCCAGAAGATCTGTGACAACTGACTTTGAGTCGTTCAGTAGAAGAACTCGTGGTTTTGTTGTGGAGAAATCCAAAATTGAAATAGACGCTGGATCGATAACAATTCTCTGGAATTCATCTAGATGCATACCCAGTGCTGAAGCAACAATTGACTTAATGACATCGCCATGACTCACAATTACAGCCGAGCCCTTTGCTTTGGTCGAAACCGCTTCGTGGACAGATGTCATCGCACGAGATTGCATCTGTGCTATTCCTTCACCTTTCGGGAAATACATCCGACTAGGCGATTCTTGAACAATCTTCCAGAGCTTGTTCTTACTCAACACAGCTAGTTTCTTACCGCTCCATGTTCCGTAATCAACTTCGGTGAGCTCCTGATCGATGATTGGTTCGAACTTAGGATTGTTGGGCAACACAATCGAGTTAATCCATGGTGAAATAGTTTCAAAACATCTCTCCATCGGGCTAATCCGCAGATTTGCTAACGGAAAATTACCCAACCGAACTGCTAAATGCTCAGATTGCTCCACTCCCTTTTCGGAAAGATGCACATTGGGCAAGCGACCTGAAAGTATTCCGGCAGCATTGGCTTCGGAGTGTGCATGTCTGATCAAAACCAATCGCATAAATCAAAGGCTATCGCAGCTTTTCACTCTTGCTATTGCTAAGGTCGCCCCATGGAAAAGCGCAGAGCAGGGACGAGTGGTCTGACCCTTTCGCGCTTAGGTCTGGGCACTATGACGTGGGGTCGGGATACCGATGAAATCGAGGCTGCAGATCAATGCCGGGCTTTTTTGGATGCCGGTGGAAACTTCATAGATACAGCTTCCACCTATGGCGATGGTGATAGCGAACGAGTCATCGGTGGCTTGATTGGAACTTTGTTTAACCGTGATGAAGTAGTTATTGCGACAAAGGCTGGGATTGGATTTTCCGATGGAGTGCGCAGAATAGATGCTTCTCGGCATTCACTCATTGCAGAACTGGATCGTTCATTATCTCGTCTTGGTTGTGATTTTGTGGACATCTGGCAGATTCATGCTTGGGATGATGCAACACCGCTAGATGACACTTTGTCGGCGTTGGATTATGCCTATACGACAGGACGAGCTCGCTACGTAGGAATAAGTAATTACTCTGGATGGCAGATTGCTCGCGCAGCAACAAAACAGCAATCAAATTC
>CAIXVA010000155.1 GCA_903922745.1 uncultured Actinomycetes bacterium | reverse complement strand
GTGCATCCTTTAGAAGCTCATCTGTAATAACAATTGGTGGCAAGAAGCGCACAACGTTTGAGTATGTGCCAGCTGTAAGAACAAGAACACCCTTGCTCTGGCAATACTTAACAACTGCGTTCATCGCTGCTGTGTTAGGTGTCTTTGTGCCTGGCTCAACTAGTTCAATTGCTTGCATGGCACCGCGACCGCGAACTTCACCGATCACTGAATACTTTGACTGCAATGTGGCAAGTGCATCACCTAGGATTTTCCCGATGTGATTTGCGCGCTCTACAAGCTTTTCAGCTTCCAAAGTTTCAAATACGCCAAGTGCTGCAGCACATGCCAGTGGATTTCCACCGTATGTTCCGCCAAGGCCTGAAGCGTGAACTGAGTCCATGATCTCTGCGCGGCCTGTGACACCTGCAAGTGGAAGTCCACCTGCGATTCCCTTGGCTGTAACAATCATGTCTGGCACTACGTTTTCGTTTTCAACAGCAAACATGTTTCCTGTGCGAGCAAAACCAGTCTGTACTTCATCTGCGATGAAGATAATGCCGTTATCTGTTGAGTACTTAGATAGCGCTGGCAAGAAACCCTTTGGTGGAACGATAAATCCACCTTCGCCCTGAATTGGCTCGATGAGAATTGCCGCAACGTTATGTGCGCCGATTTCCTTATCAATCTTGTGCGTAATCATGTCGATTGCATCTTCAGTAATAGTTGCTTGATTGCCAACCCAGTGGAATGAATATGGCATCGGTACGCGATAAACCTCGGGTGCAAATGGGCCGAAGCCTTCCTTGTATGGCATGTTCTTTGCAGTAAGTGCCATGGTTAAGTTTGTGCGGCCGTGATAGCTGTGTTCGAAAACAACAATTGCTTGGCGCTTTGTGTAATGGCGCGCAATCTTTACTGCGTTTTCTACAGCTTCGGCACCTGAGTTAACAAGTAATGACTTTTTCTTAAATGTGCCGGGTGTTAATGCATTTAATTTTTCGCATACTTCGATGTAGCCCATGTACGGAGCAACAGTGAAACATGTGTGTGTAAATGCTTGCACCTGATCAATAACACGATCGACTACACGCTGTGCCGAATTACCAACGTTAGTAACACCGATACCTGAACCAAGATCAATGATTTGGTTTCCATCGATATCAAGCAAAATCGCATCACTCGCGCGCTCGATAATGACGGGAATCGCCATACCTAGTCCCCCAGATGTCGCCTCACTGCGGCGCTGTAGCGCCTCGAGAGATTTTGGTCCCGGTATTGCGGTAACCAACCGACGCTCTTGAGTCAATGCGGTAAGTGTTGTCATGGCTAAAGTCTAAGCCATCATTTCCTACTCGCGAGTCCATTGGTTAGGCTTCGACAATGAACTCTGAGTTAAGAAAGAGCGCTCCGTTACTGGATGCCTACTTGAGCTACTTCGAAACTCAGCGCACAGCATTCACAATTCCGGGTCACAAGCAGAAGGCCCACCGATTAGATCAGGGCCTTGGCGCCGTAGTTGATACCGATACTCCGCTGTATGGGGGCTTGGATGAAATCAAACTTACTGAAGGAACTCTCAAGAAGGCTGAGCAGTTAGCGGCATCGCTGTGGGGCGCAGAATATGCGCGCTTTTCAACTGGTGGTTCAACTCATGCAAACCAAGCAATCATCTTGGCACTTGGTAAGCCTGGCGACAAGGTTGCAGTTACTCGTACGGCTCATAGATCAGTCTTAAGCGCGCTAGTACTTACAGGCTTAGAACCAATCTGGTTAACACCTGAAATCGATTCAGCAACGGGTGTTCCAACTGGAATTCCTGTCTCTGAACTAGAACGCGTCTTAGATCAAAAACCAATTGCACTATTGCTTACGGAACCTGGCTACCTGGGAACCATTTCAGAGTTACCTGCTCTGATTAAAAAAGCCCATGCGAATTCAATCCCAGTAATCGTTGATGCTGCCTGGGGCGGCCACTTTGGATTTAATTCACAGATCCCTCAGCATGTGTTGCAGCTAGGTGCAGATGCACTCATTACTAGCGTTCATAAAGCGTTGCCTGGCTATAGCGCATCTGCTTTGTTGTTAGCACAAGGAAAGCTACTTAATTTAGATCGCATCGAACAAAGCTTTGAAACAACTCATACAACCTCACCTGCCGGAGCTCCACTTGCATCAATTGATGGAGTTCGCGCTTTGCTTCAGACTAGAGGAGATCAGTTAACAGGTGAGCTTGTCACACTCGTCAGCAACTTTAAGAGTGCAGTCCAATCACACTTTGATACAACAATTTTTCTTAACGCTGCAGATTTTCCAGCTGGCCGCTTTGATCCTGTAAAGATCGTCTTGCGAGCAAACATCCTTGGTTTATCAGGTGTTAATGTTGAAAAGGAGTTGCAGAAAGCCAATATTCGTGTGGAGATGGCTGATCGCGACACAATCGTGTTCTTGGCAACGCTGGCAGATAATGCTGATGACTTCACAGTTCTTGAAAACGCTCTTGTTCCTATTTTGAAGAAATTGCAAGGTCCGACTAGACAAACACAAACTTCTCTTAGCTGGTCTGTTGTGCCAACCGTTGCAATTTCTATGCGTGATGCTTACTTTGCAGATACCGAATTTGTGTCGGCCAAAGATGCAATTGGTCGAATTAGCGCCGACTTAATTGCGCCTTATCCCCCAGGTGTTGCAGTTGTTGCACCTGGTGAGTTGCTGACAGAACAGATTGTGAATGGTTTGGCTGCAACGCAAAAGGCTGGTGTGCGAATTGCGTATGCCAGTGATTCAAGCCTTGCTACATACCGCGTTACTAAATAACGCCAGCTAGTTATTTTTCTGGGCTAGTTACTTTTCTGGGAAGTGACAAGCAACCTGGTGATCACCAGATGTAACTAACAAAGGCTCGGTTGTTGTACACGCCTCTTGCGCTTTCCAGCACCGTGTACGGAATCGACATCCAGATGGTGGATTAGCCGGGCTTGGCACATCACCAGTTAAAACAATTCTGGTCTTCTTACGAATACGTTCTAGCTTTGGATTAGCAAGTGGAACTGCAGAAATAAGCGCCTTCGTGTAAGGGTGCTGTGGATTATTGAAAATCTCTTCACGGGTACCGATTTCAACAATCTTTCCAAGATACATCACCGCAACGCGCGCTGAAATATGTGAAACAACAGAAAGATCGTGCGCTACGAACAAGTAACTAAATCCAAACTTTTCGCGCAAGTCATCGAGCAAGTTAAGAATCTGTGCCTGTACGGAAACATCTAGTGCAGATACAGGCTCATCTAATACAACAAGTTTTGGACGTGTAACTAATGCACGAGCAATACCAACTCGCTGGCGCTGTCCGCCTGAAAACTCATGTGGGTAGCGGTTTCCGAACTCACGAGAAAGCCCGCATAGTTCAATCATTTCATCCACGCGTGGATCTGAATCATCTTTTGCCATGCCATGAACGATTAGTGGTTCAGCAACAATCTGGCGAACTGTCATTCGTGGATTCAATGAAGCGTATGGATCTTGGAAAACAATCTGCATGTCTTTACGGACTGCACGGATTTCTTCGCGAGACATCGCATGAATTTCTTTGCCGTCGAAGAAGATCTCACCAGATGTTGGATCCAACAAGCGCAAAATCAATCGAGCAGTTGTTGATTTACCGCAACCAGATTCACCGACTAAACCAAGTGTTTCACCTGCTGCGATTTCAAATGAGATTCCATCGACAGCGTGGATCTGTCCGACGGTGCGCTTTAGAAGTCCACGTTGAATTGGGAACTTCTTTTCAAGGTTTGAAACTCTTAACAATGGCTCGGTCATTTGAGCACCTTCACAAAGTTAGGCTCATTCACGCGGTGACAACGAACCAAACGGCCAGCTGCATATGTCTCTAGCTCTGGTACTTCTGTTTGGCACTTATCAATTGCAAACTCACAACGAGCAGCAAAGGCACAACCCTTTGGAGGACGTGACATAACTGGAGGTGAACCTGGGATTGTGTACAAACGCTTTGTAGAAGACTTATCCATCTGTGGAATCGACTTCATTAATCCCCATGTGTATGGCATCAATGGACGTTCAAAAAGATCATCTACTGGTGCTTCTTCAACGATTCGACCGCCATACATAACAGCAACGCGATCACAGATTCCGGCAACTACGCCTAGGTCGTGAGTAATAAGAAGGACTGCAACATTTAATTCGCGGGCTGATTTTTCAAGGATCTCTAGAATCTGTGCCTGGATAGTTACATCAAGGGCGGTTGTTGGTTCATCAGCAATCAATAGCTCTGGATTACATGACAAAGCCATTGCAATCATTGCTCGTTGGCGCATGCCACCCGAAAATTGATGCGGATAATCATCGACTCGCTGTTGAGGATTAGGCATGCCAACAAGGTCAAGCATTTCAATTGAACGAAGCTTTGCTGCCTTTGCTGAAATGCGCTCGTGAACACGGACCATTTCTGCAATCTGATGACCAATTGTGTAGACAGGGTTAAGAGATGTCATTGGATCCTGGAAGATCATTGAAATCTCTCCACCACGAATCTCGCGAAGTTCGCGATCAGGTGTTGTTAAAAGATCAATACCCTTCCACAGAATGCGACCCTTTGGATAAACAGCAGGTGGCTTAGGTACAAGCCCCAAGATGCTCATCGCAGTAACAGATTTACCCGAACCGGATTCACCAACAAGGCCAACAATCTCGCCTGGATTTAAAGTAAGTGAGGCGCCATTGATCGCTTGGACAACACCATCGCTGGTGTTGAAGTGCACATGTAAATCATCAATATGTAGTAAAGGTTGCTGACTCACTTAACACCTCGCAGCTTTGGATCAAGTGCATCGCGAAGTCCATCACCAATCAACACGATTGAAAGAGTCAGTAATACCAATACAGATCCTGGAATAAAGAATACAAACGGCTTATCTGTTAAATAGTTACGTGAGCTAGAAATCATTACGCCAAGTGATGGTGTTGGTTCACGGAATCCCACACCTAAGAAAGCGTAAATAGCTTCGCTCAAAATCGCGCCAGCAACAGAGAATGCAAGAACAACAATGATTGGCGGGATCGCATTTGGGCCAATATGGCGCAAAATAATTCGCTTTGTTGTGGCACCCGTTGCACGTGCAGCTTCTACATACTCCAGCGACTTAACCTGCATCACCGATGCTCGGAATAGACGAGTAGTTGCATACCAGCCAGTGAAAACAAGTGCGGCCACAATCACCCAGAAAGACGAGCCAAACACAGTAATAATTGCAAAGCCGATCAATACAAATGGGATTACCTGCCAGGTGTCAATGAAGCGGCTGATTAAAGTATCAACCCAGCCACCAAAGTAACCGGCAATTCCACCCAATGTGACTCCGACGAAAACTGAAATCGTCGTAACAACGATTGCAACTGTCAATGAAAGTCGAATACCGAATGTAACGCGAGTAAAAATGTCACGACCTAGATCGTCGGTTCCAAACCAGTGACCTTTGGCGCCAGGGCTAGACAAAATATCTGGTCCGAGATCGTCGTACTTCCAGCCGCTGATAATTGGTCCGATTATTCCTGCAAGGATGAGTACTACAAGGATTGCTAAACCAACTATCGAAATCTTGTTTCCGAAGAAGCGCTTGCGCACATCTTGCCAATATGACAGAGAAACCGGAATCTGTTCTTCCATAGACATTAGTGCACCGCCTTTGCATCAATCTTGATGCGCGGATCAATCAGCGCATAGCTGAGGTCAACAATTAAGTTAACGACGGCACCAAATGCAATAACAACAATTGCAAGTCCAAGAACAACTGGCGCATCTTGCGACAACGCTGAATCTGCAATGGTCGAACCCATGCCGGGTAGTGAGAACACCTTTTCAGTTTGTACAGCCACACCAAAGATTGCAATTAATGATGTTCCGTAAACGGTAATAACCGGAATCAATGCGTTACGAAGTGCATGATGGAACCACACACGACGAGCAGACAAACCCTTTGCAAATGCAGTGCGGATGTAATCAGCACGCAATACTTCTAATAGAGAAGAACGAAGCATTCGAGCAATAAAAGCGGCGTCCACAACCGCAACAACAAGTGCGGGTAACACTAAGCCCTTCCAACTATCCGTTGGAATAATTCCTAGGGTCCAAGTTTGCGGCCACGGTTTATAAAAGTTGAGCCAATCCCAATGCATTTGGAATGGGAGAACGCCAAAAAGATATTGAGCTAATAGGCCGGATACGAAAACTGGAATTCCTTGAATACCCACTGAAAACACTGTTCCAAGGCGATCGCCTAGGGAGCCGCGCTTAATCGCGCTGGTTAGACCAACGGTCAAAGCAATAATCAATTGCAGTAGAGCACCCCAAAAAAGCAGGCGAGCACTAGTTGATAAGCCATCATGCAAAATTGTGTTTACTGATTTGTCGTTCTTATACGAATATCCAAGATCACCGCGGAATAAATTGCCCCAAAAGCGGAAATACTGAACATAGGTTGGCTTATCCAAACCATATTTTCTTTCAATGTTATCCAGAATCTCTTGAGGCAATGCTTTCTCGCCACTTTTTAGTGAGATTGGATCTCCGGGAATAATGAAGAAGAGTGCAAACATTAAGGTGACTGCAGCCCAGACAACAATAAGGCTTTGTAGCAATCGCTTAATCGTGTAGGTAAACATTTCACTCAATCATAGTCTGCTGGTTTGTATTAATGAAATTCAAAGTGAGGTATAAATCAAAGTGAGGGGCCCTCTTTCGAGGACCCCTCACTCATCAAGAACTTAAATTAGTTCTTTACGATTTGATCGAAAACAATCATTCCTAGTGGACTGATTGGGAATACAGAAGTGCTTGCTGCAAGCACTGTTGCGATTCCACGGTTTACGGTCTGTGTGATAACAACATCACTGCGTAGAGCTTGAATTTCAGCACGACGGTACTGGCTCTGAGCAAATGACTTGTTTGTTGATGAGCGAGCTGAGTTGATCAAGCCATCAAATGTTGCACTGCTGTAACGCTCTAGGTTGTCTCCACCAATTGAGTTTGAGTGAAGCAATGGGTACAAGAAGTTGTCAGCGATTGCGTAGTCAGCGAACCAACCTGCGCGAATCATCTGTCCTTGTCCCTTACGCATCTTAGAGAAGTAAGTTCCATCAGCTGGGAATGGATCTAGCTTTGCAGGAATTCCTACATCCTTAAGATTTGCGATGATGATTGAAGCAACCTTGTCCCAACCAGCGCCATCGTTGTATGAAAGACGGATTGGAGCTGGAGTCTTGTTACCAAGATCTAACCAACGCTTGTAATCAGCCTTTGCACCAGCTAGGTCGCGTGTGCTTGTGATTCCTTGTCCAGCTACGTAGCCAGGAAGTCCTGGTGGAAGTAGACCTGAAGCAGGCTTACGTACACCCTGGTAGATCACTGTTGAGATTTGTTCGCGGTCAATTGCTTTTGAAATTGCAGAACGTAGGTACTTATTCTTTGTTCCACCAACAGTTGGATCTTCCCAGTTAAAGCCCCAGTAGTCAGTTCCAAGAGTTGTCTTAACACCCTTAGTTCCCCACTTGCCTAGAAGCTCTGAGTAACGACCTGCTGGAATTGGACCGTTATCGCACTGGCCTGATGCAAATGCGTTGTATGCAGCGTTTACATCAGATGAAATCTTGAATGTAACCTTTGAAAGAAGTGCTGCTTTTCCACCGTAGTTAGGGTTTGGCACTAATACAACTTCGCCACCTGCGCGCTTTGTAATTGCCTTGTCCAACATAAATGGACCGTTACCAACAAGCTTTGTGCCATCTTCTTCAACTTTGCCAGATGCACCAATCATTGTTGTTGGAATTGGTGAGAACACTGAGTGACCGACAATTGATGGCCAGTCTGCAGTTGGGTTTTCCATCTTTACTGTAAGTGTCATTGCCTTGTCATCTGCAACTACTGATGATGATGGGAATGCGCCCTTACCAGTTGAGTATGCGTTCATACCCAAGATGAAGTCACCGTGGTATGCAACTTCTGAAGCAAGCTTTGAATCCATTGAGCGCTTCCAGCCGTTGACAAATGATGAAGGTAGAACTGCTTCTCCGTTAGAGAACTTCAGACCCTTCTTCAGTGTAAATGTCCATGTCTTTGCGCCGTCCTTAGTAGTCCACTTTGAAGCAACTTCACCGTAAAGGTTTCCGTTTGCATCTGTGTCTGTAAGTCCGTCAAATAGCATTGTTGCAACGTTGGCGCCTACAAGTGTTGATGTAAGAGCTGGATCAATGAAATCTGGCTCGCCTGCTCCAAATAATTCGCAATCAATATATGCAGGTGCTGCAGCGTGTGCCACAACAACATTGCCACCGACTGCAAGGGCGAGAGCAGCGATTACTGCAGCGCTGCGCTTTCCTAGTGTCTGTACCTTCATGTAAACCATCCTTTTAATAATCTGCGCCGACGAGGGTCATTGCATTGGAATGGAAAGCAGAATTGCTCTCCGAGGGTGGGCCTACTCTAGGCGAAATGTCCGTTTTTCCCAAGATCTACGCGTAACGATCGCATTACGAACCACTGCTTATGGGCGCAGATGAGCCTGTTCATTAAGGGTACGAAGTGCGCGCAAGCCATCACTTGGCCAGATGCTCACCGTTGTGATGGAACACGGTGAGATATCAATATGGAAAATACTGTCGGCAGGTGCGCCTACAACTACTTTGGCTGCAGATTTGATGGTTCCGTTGTGGGTCACAACAGCAACTCGTTGTCCTGGATATTCAGCTGCAATCTGATTGAGTGCAGCATCGATTCGTATCGCAACATTGTCATATGACTCACCTTGCGGTGGCGCAAAACCTGTTGAAGAAATCCAAGCCTGATAATCAGCCGGATACCTTTCTTTTACTTCATCAATAGATAAGCCATCCCAAATTCCGAATGAACATTCAATCCAGGTTTCTTCAAAGGTAATTGGCAATCCGGTTGCACGAGAAATCGCTTCGGCTGTTTGAGTTGTGCGCTTAAGTGGTGAGGCGATGATTACCTCGGGATCTAATTGTG
>CAIXVA010000154.1 GCA_903922745.1 uncultured Actinomycetes bacterium | reverse complement strand
TCTTTAGAGCAAGATTTAGCCGCGATGAAAGAGTTCAAGCCTGACTTAGCAATTGGAACTACTCCAGTAGTTCAAGCAGCTAAGCAAGCTTCAATTCCTTCGCTTTACTTTACGAATTTGATTTCAGCAAGACCGCTGATGGGTCCTGCAGGCGCTGGTTCACTAGCGCAAGTGATCAATGCTGCGATTGGTAATCAAGCGCGCTTTGATGAGATGAAGGCGTTCTTTGGCGATGTTGGATCTGGCTATAAATCCGGTGTTTGGGAGAATGTTCCGCAAGATCACCCAGAGTTCAAGGCTGAGGTCCGTCGCAAGCTAGAGAAGAAATTGAAGAAGCGTAAAGCTGAGGAGATGATGTAATGTTTGTCATCGATCACGATCGCGCTGGTGGATATTGGGGTGCAGTGTATGTATTTACTGCTATTAAAGGTCTCCAAGTTGTTATTGACGGTCCAGTAGGCTGTGAAAATTTACCTGTCACTTCAGTTCTGCATTACACCGACGCATTACCTCCGCACGAGTTACCGATTGTGGTGACTGGTTTAGAGGAAGAGCAGCTGGGTCGCGAAGGTACTGAGGGCGCAATGAAACGTGCCCACGCAACTTTGGACCCTGATCTACCAGCGGTAGTAGTGACTGGTTCAATTGCAGAAATGATTGGTGGTGGCGTTACTCCAGAAGGCATGAATATTGCCCGCTTCTTACCAAGAACAATTGATGAAGATCAGTGGCAATGTGCTAACCGTGCTATGTATTGGTTATGGAGTGAATACGGCACTCGAAAGATTCCAGAGCGCAAACCAAGAGCCGAAGGTGAAAAGCCACGCGTGAATATTATTGGGCCATGCTACGGTACCTTTAATATGCCTAGCGATCTTGCAGAGATTCGTCGCTTAGCTGAAGGTATTGGCGCTGAAATTAATATGGTCTTCCCGCTCGGATCTCATTTGGCTGATGTCGAGAACTTAGTAAATGCCGATGTGAATATCTGTATGTACCGTGAGTTTGGTCGTATGCTTTGTGAAGCCTTGGAGCGTCCATATTTACAAGCACCTTTAGGTTTGCATAGCACTACTCAATTCTTGCGCAAACTCGGTGAATTGCTTGGCTTAGATCCAGAACCATTTATTGAACGTGAAAAACATACCACCATTAAGCCAATCTGGGACTTATGGCGTTCAGTGACTCAAGATTTTTTCAGTACAGCAAGTTATGCAGTGGTTGCTAACGAAACCTACACCCGAGGCATCCGTCATTTCTTATCAGACGAAATGGGTCTACCTTGTAGCTTTGCCGTCCCAAGAAAGCCTGGAGAAAAGACTAATAATCAAGATGTGCGCAAGCTCACCAAAGAGAAGCCTCCACTTGTGATGTTTGGAAGCTATAACGAAAGAATGTATTTGGCGGAAACTGGAAGTAAGGCTTCTTATATTCCTTCGTCATTTCCAGGTGCGATTATTCGTCGTCATACTGGTACACCATTTATGGGTTATGCCGGCGCAACATACATCATTCAAGAATTCTGTAATGGCTTATTTGATGCGCTCTTTTATATCCTGCCATTGGGCACCGATATGGATAAAGTCGATGCCTCATTAACACGCACTTATCGCTCAAACTCTTTGCCTTGGGATCAAGATGCTCAGAAATTGGTTGCCGACTACATTAAAACTAGACCAGTGTTGATTCAGATTTCCGCTGCTAAAGAGATGCGTGATCGTGTAGAGCAAGATGCAGAAAAGGCTGGAGAAGAAAGAATTACCGCTGCTAGAGTGAAGTCTTCTTGCAAAGAAATTATTGAAGAGGTCGAGGCATGATTACTTCATTAGTAAAAGTCAATTACAACAAATCAGTTGATTTGTTGAAAACGGAATGTGGCATGCCGTACGCTACAGCCCATGTCGCGCGGGTTAAGCGCGGTAACGGCCGAAAGGCTATTTTTGAAGGAGGTAATTGGTTATGAGCGATCACAGAACAGGTTCAATATCTGGCCTTAC
>CAIXVA010000153.1 GCA_903922745.1 uncultured Actinomycetes bacterium | reverse complement strand
TTTAGCAGGTTCGATTCCACCCATTACTTCAATAATGATGTTGATGCTTGGATCGGTAACGATTGATTGAAGGTCAGTTGTAATTAAAGAGGAATCAACGCCATCGCGTGCACCTGCTGTGCGTACGCCCACTTTGCTTAACTTAAGGAGCGCACCTGAGCGTTCTGAAAGCTCTTGCTCATCATCTTGGAGCAGGCGGGCAACCTGGCTGCCGACAACGCCGCAGCCGAGCATTCCAATTGTGATTGTTTTGACGCCCGAGTTCATGGCGCCATTCTTTCATAGATGACTAGATCGGCGTTAAATATCGAGCCGAAGCAGATCAGCTTCAGTCTCTCGACGCACAATTACGCGAGCTTTTCCATCTTTTACTGCAACTACTGGAGGTCTTGGCACATGGTTGTAGTTGCTGGCCATGCTGCGCCCATATGCACCTGTTGCAGGGACTGCTAATAAATCACCTGGCACGATGTCATCCGGTAAATCAATTTCACGAATAACAATGTCACCAGTTTCGCAATGCTTTCCGACTAAACGGCTAGAAACTTGTACTGCCGTGCTGGTGCGGTTAGCCAAGATTGTTGTGTATTCGGCGCCATATAGAGATGGACGAATATTGTCGCTCATTCCACCATCAACTGAAATGTAACGACGATGTGCCCCATTTTCTAAGGTCACATCTTTTACTGTGCCCACTTCATACAAGGTAAACATTGTTGGTCCCACGATTGCACGACCTGGTTCAATTGAAACTCTTGGAATCTGAAGATTGTGTGCCGCGCAGTTTTTTGTAACCGCAGCAGAAAGTGCGTTCATTGCTTCAGCCGGGTTTACCGTTTCATCACCTGGTAAATAAGCAATTCCGTAACCACCACCAAGATCAAGTTCGGGAAGTTCGCTCTTAAACTCATCGCGATATTGGGCGAGTAAAGTAATTAAGCGTTCTGACAAAATCTCGAATGATTTGTAGCCGAAAATTTGTGAACCGATGTGTGCGTGGATTCCACGGAGTTCTAGGCTTGGATGATTACGAACTGCAGTGATTGCAGCCCAAGCTGCGCCACTTGCAATTGAAAAACCAAACTTCACATCTTCATGTGCTGTTGCAATAGATTCGTGAGTATGGGCTTGGATGCCTGGTGTTATGCGAAGCAATACTCGCTGAACCTTGCCCGCTCTTTGTGCAGCCTCTGCCACACGATCGATTTCATACAATGAATCAATAACAATTGTTTCAACCCCGACAGATATTGCATTTTCGATCTCACCAATAGATTTGTTGTTTCCATGTACTTCGATTTTTGCTGGATCAATGCCACCAGCCAAAGCAACAGCCATTTCTCCACCGGTGCTTACATCGATGCCAATACCGATTTCTTTAATCCAGCGAGCAAGTTCAGTGCAGATAAATGCCTTTGATGCGTAATAAACAGTGCCTGCATTTGGACCAAATGCATCCTTGAGCGCTTCATCCCATGCAAGTGCGCGTTCACGAAAATCCGCTTCATCAATAAAAAATGTTGGCGTTCCAAACTCTTTAGCAAGAACCTTTACAGATAATCCTGCAATAGAAAGTTCAGCGCCAGTTGTAACAGATGAAGACCACATGAGTTACATCCTTTCCGGTGCGCTGACGCCTAGAAGATCTAGACCGTTGTGAACGACCTGCTTTGTTGCAGTACATAGTAATAAACGCGCGGTGTGTAGCGCAGATAATTTTTCATCTCCCATTGGCAAAACGCGGCAATCGTTGTAAAAGCCGTGATACGTACCAGCTAATTCTTCGAGGTAGCGCGCAATGCGATGCGGTTCGCGGAATTCAGCCGCACTTGCCACGACACGTGGGAACTCTGCCAATGCGCCTAACAATTCATTCTCACGATCATGCACCAACTGCGCAGGGTCGAACTCCTTCAGATCTAATGAAGCACCAAGTTCCTCGGCATTGCGCAAGACTGCAGCAATCCGAGCATGTGCGTACTGCACGTAATAGACAGGATTCTCATTTGTATTTCTCTTTAAAACATCGATGTCCATAACCATCGGTGTATCTACTGGGTAGCGGATAAGCGTGTAACGGGCAGCATCTACGCCAACTTTTTCGACTAATTCTTCAAGAGTAATAATTGTTCCGGCACGCTTAGACAGCTTTACCTCTTCGCCGCCTTCCATAATCTTTACCAGCTGGCCGATAAGCACATGGATGTTGTACTCAGGGTTATCGCCAGCACATGCTGCCGTTGCTTTCAAACGACCGATATATCCGTGGTGATCTGCACCTAACATGTAAATACAAATATCAAAGCCGCGTTCGCGTTTATTAATGTAATAAGCGGTATCCGATGCAAAGTAGGTAAGTGACCCATCACTTTTTGTCATCACTCGATCTTTGTCATCACCAAAGTCTGTTGTGCGTAACCACACAGCGCCATCTACTTCAAAGACGTGACCTTGGGCGCGAAGTTTTTCCATGCCGTGTTCGACAGCGCCTTGATCGTGCAAAGAACGCTCTGAAAACCAAACATCGAAATGTGTGTTGAAGGTATCTAAAACTCGTTGCTGATCTTTTAACTGCAATGTGTATGCGGCTTCACGAAATGCAATAAAGCGTTCATCGCCTGAAAGATTCTTGATACCTACATTTTCCGCAACAACTTCTTGTGCTAAATCTTTAATGTATTCACCTTGATAGCCATTTTCTGGAACTGCATTACCAAGTGCAACCGCTTCTACAGATTGACCAAATAAATCCATCTGATTGCCGCGATCATTAATATAAAACTCTCTAGTTACCTGTGCACCAGCTGCAGTAAGCACACGGCCAAGTGCATCGCCAACAGCAGCCCACCTGGTGTGCCCTAAGTGCAAAGGTCCGGTTGGATTAGCACTAATAAATTCAAGGTTGATTTTTACTCCAGCGAGCGCAGTTCCTTTTCCATAGTCACTCTTTGCTGCGAGAATTGTTTGTACTAGAGCTGCTTGGCTTGCACGATTTAAGGTGATGTTAATAAATCCAGGACCGGCAATTTCAACTTTTGAAATATCTGCAACGCCGTTTAATTGTTCTGCAATTATTTGAGCAACTTCGCGGGGATTTTTGCCTGCAGTTTTAGCTAATTGCAGCGCAATCGATGTTGCATAGTCGCCATGATCACGATCTTTTGGGCGCTCAAGCTTGATGGTGTCAGGGGTCTGGCCATTGAGGGTCCCAGCGTCGATAGATCGGCCGATAGCAGCCTTGATCTCGCGCTCCAAAATCTCAATATGTGAGGACATTAGGCAAGGTTATCGTGAGAGACGAGGAGCGTTATCAAATCGTTAGGTGAAAACAGGCAATTACCCAACTTTTGATAGTGACCTTTTGGCCGAGCAGGACTATTTTTACCTCACTACTCACCCATACCAAAGGGATGGAAACAATTTCATTCTGGGTGATTTACCCCCGAAAGGTCGTTAATTAGATGACAAAGCGTCGTAACGCAGTCGTAGCTGTAATTTCAGCTGCAGTACTTGCACTAACTGGCTTCGTATCTGTTTCAGCTGCATCAGCAGCGTCAGTACAAGTTGGCGTAATTCTTCCAGATGCAGCTTCATCAGCTCGCTGGGAAACAGCAGACCGTAAGTTCCTTGCAGCAGCATTTACTGCAGCAAAGGTAACTGCAGATATTCAGAACGCAAACGGAGACAAGGCTAAGTTCGCAACTATTGCTGATCAGATGATGGCAAAGGGCGTAAAGGTTTTGATCATGGCTGGACTTGATTCACCATCAACAGCTGCTATCCAAGCAAAGGCTGCAAAGGCTGGCATTAAGACAATCGATTACGATCGTCTAACACTTGCTGGTTCAGCTTCATACTATGTTTCATTCGACAACGTAGCAGTAGGCAAGCTTCAGGGTCAGGGAATCAAGGCATGTCTTGATGCAGCTGGCAAGAAGAAGGCTTCAATCGTTTACCTAAACGGTTCACCAACAGACAACAACGCAACATTGTTCAAGCAGGGTTATGACTCAGTTCTACGCCCATTGATCAACTCAAAGGCGTACACACTTGTTGATGACCAAGCTGTTCCAGATTGGGACAATGCAAAGGGTGGCGTAATTTTCGAGCAGCAGCTCACTAAGGCAGGCGGAAAGCTTGATGCAGTTGTATCAGCTAACGAAGGTCTTGGACTTGCAGCAGTAGCAGTTCTAAAGAAGAACAAGCTAAACGGCAAGGTATGCGTATCAGGTCAGGATGCAACAGCAGACGGACTTGCAGCGATCCTTACTGGTGACCTTTCAAACACTGTTTACAAGGCTGTAAAGCAAGAAGCAAACGGAGCTGCAGCTCTTGCGATCGCATTGATCAAGGGAACTAAGGTTACAAACGCAACTGGAAAGACAAACGATGGAAAGCGTGATGTTCCATCAGTTCTTCTAGTACCAGTTGGAATCACAAAGGCAAACGTAAAGGTAGTTATTGCTGATGGTTTCCAGACTCGCGCTGATGTTTGCAAGATTGCAACAGAAGCAGTTTGTAAGAAGAACGGTATCTAATTCTTTAGAAACCAATCTGTTTTACAAATGAATAATTAAACAGTTCCGGTCCGGGGAAACTCGGGCCGGAACTGTTTTATTTAGTAGATATACCTATTACTCTAATCTCACGTAGCACCGTTTAAAATGTCCACAAAGGGAGCACACTTCATGAGCGAGCCAATTCTTTCGCTTCGCGGAATCAATAAGTCCTTCGGTCCAGTCCACGTTTTAAAGAACGTTGACTTTGATGCATACGCTGGACAGGTAACAGCTCTTGTAGGCGATAACGGTGCAGGTAAATCAACTCTTATTAAATGTATCGCTGGAATTTATCAAGCCGAAGAAGGTGAGTTCCACTTTGAAGGAGAAAAGGTCGACGTTGCCGGACCTCGAGATGCAACTGCGCTCGGAATTGAAATTGTGTATCAGGATTTAGCACTGTGCGACAACCTAGACATCGTTCACAATATGTTTTTAGGTCGCGAAGTTAAAAAAGGTTTTATTCTTAATGAGTCAAACATGGAAGCACTTGCTCGCAAAACTCTAGATGGACTAAGTGTTCGAACAGTTAAGTCGATTCGACAAAATGTTTCTTCACTTTCTGGTGGACAGCGCCAAACAGTTGCTATCGCTCGCGCAGTACTGTGGAACAGCAAAGTTGTGATTTTGGACGAACCAACTGCAGCACTTGGTGTTGCTCAGACCGAACAAGTTTTAAATCTTGTGCGTCGATTAGCTGACAATGGATTGGCTGTAATTTTAATTAGTCACAATCTAAATGACATTTTCCAAGTTGCCGACAACATCGCAGCCCTGTACCTGGGCACAATGGCTGGACAAGTAAAAAAGAAGGATGTAACAACCAATCAGGTAATTGAATTAATAACTACAGGTAAATCTGGAGGTGCGAAGTGAGTAACGATGTAATCGTAGAAAAAGAATCACTTGGCACTGTTGCTCATAACTACTGGAGCAAGGTCAAAGCCGGCGATATTGGCTCTTTGCCTGCAGTTTTAGGGCTTGTTTCATTGGCCGCAATATTTACATTTATGTCTGAGTACTTCTTCACTAACCGAAACTTTGCAAACCTTTTAACCCAAGCAGCCCCCGTAATTGTTATTGCCATGGGCTTGGTTTTCGTACTTTTGTTGGGTGAAATCGATCTATCAGCTGGTTACGCATCAGGTGTTACTGGCGCGGTACTAGTTCTCCTTATTACTAACCATGATTTCCCTTGGTATGCCGCTTTGGCGATCAGCGTTGGAGTAGGTGCGCTACTCGGCTTCCTCATGGGAACGCTCGTATCTCGAATTGGTATTCCTTCCTTTGTTGTTACCTTGTCTGCATTCTTAGCATTTCAGGGAATCCTGCTTTTACTTGCAGGTGAAGGCGGAACTATCCCAATTGATAACAAAGTAATTCTGGCGGTAGAAAATAGCAATCTAACCCCAATTCAAGGTTGGATTCTTTACTGTGTAGCCAGCGCTGTGTACGTGCTCTTGGGACTTAACCGAATCAACTCTCGCCGCCGTGCAGGATTAAAAGCTGAACTCTTAAACCTTTGGATCCTAAAAACTGGTGGACTTTTATTGATTACTGGTGGTGCAGTCTTCGCACTCAATCAAGAGCGTGGAAATCCTCCAATAATTAGTACTCGAGGTATTCCTATTGTTGTTCCAATTATCTTGTTGATCTTGGTAGCTGGAACATTCTTACTAGGTAGCACTGCATTTGGTCGTCATCTATACGCTGTAGGCGGTAATGCCGAAGCTGCACGACGCGCAGGTATTAACGTAAAGCGTGTACGCACCGTGGCATTCATTTTGTGTTCATCATTGGCTGCAATTGCCGGAATGCTCTTTGCATCCCGTATGAACTCAATCTCTCCATCTACTGGCGGTAGCTCAACACTTCTTTACGCTGTAGGTGCAGCGGTAATCGGTGGCGTTTCCTTGTTTGGTGGAAAAGGAAAGATGCGCGATGCAATCCTCGGTGGATTAGTTGTTGCCGTTATTGATAACGGTATGGGCTTGCTTGGTTACGGCGCAGGAATTCAATTCCTTGTAACTGGTGCGGTTCTGTTGGTATCAGCAAGCGTTGACGCGATTTCACGTCGCGGCAACATTTCAAGCTAGTACCCACTGGAAAACTAGCGCGTACTTGAAGTTAATTAACGCTTACTTCAAGCCCATCAAGTGCTCTAGAGCAAGCTGATCAATGGCTTCATAGCCATACCCACGCTTGCCTGCTGCTTCCACATCAAATGAATCCTTTGCAAGATCCTTCCATGTTTCACCTGCAGCAAGAGTTGGCTCTGAAAGGCCAGGAATGTTTGATTCCTTCATAGCTGCAATGACTCGTGAATCTGCGCGGAAAGCTGCTGCACGCTCTTTCAGTGCAAGGTAGGTGCGCATGTTCGCTGTTGCGGACTCCCACACACCCTTGTCACTCTCAGTACGTGCTGGCTTGTAATCAAAGTGCTTAGGGCCGGTGTAGTTGTAACGCTCAAGCAAATCAACCAAGAAAAATGCTGACTTTAGATCTCCGTGGCCAAAGACTAAATCTTGATCAAACTTTGGACCGTGCTGACCATTTAGGTCAATGTGGAATAACTTCTTGTGCCACAACGCTTGTGCAATTCCATGAACAAAGTTAAGTCCTGCCATTTGCTCGTGACCAACTTCAGGGTTAAGGCCAACTAATTCTGGTCGATCTAATGAGTTAATAAATGCAAGTGCGTGACCAATCGTTGGTAAGAAAATATCGCCGCGTGGTTCATTTGGCTTTGGTTCAATCGCAAATTTAATGTCATATCCATTATCGGTTACGAATTCACCCAAAGTATTAAAAGCTTCACGGAAGCGATCTAGTGCTACGTAGGCATCTTTTGCGCCATCTGATTCAGCACCTTCACGGCCACCCCAACATACATATGTCGTTGCGCCAAGTTCTACTGCAAGTTCAATATTTGTCATCACCTTGCGAATTGCGTAGCGGCGAATATCTTTATCATTTGATGTAAAGGCACCATCTTTAAAAACAGGATGCGTAAACAAGTTTGTTGTTGCCATTGGAACCTTCATACCGGTTTCAGCAAGAGCTTTTTTGAAACGATCGATGTGACCGCGGCGAGAGGAATCATCGCTACCAAAAGGGATCAAATCATCATCGTGAAAAGTCACACCATGTGCTCCTCGAGCTGCTAACTCGTTGACTGTGCGAACTGGGTCCAGCGGATCGCGAGTTGCATCTCCAAAGGGGTCACGCGCCTGCCAGCCCACTGTCCAGAGGCCAAATGTGAACTTATCTGCAGGTGTTGGGGTCATTGACATGGCTAAGAGCCTTTCTTTGGGTATTCGCCGTTTTGGAACATTCGTAACTTACCTCTAATCTTGTGCCCTATCCATACGGAAGCGGTAACGCTTTGGTAAGGATTTGCGGGAGTGGTGAAATGGCAGACACGCAGGTCTTAGGAACCTGTGTCTTCGGACGTGCGGGTTCAAGTCCCGCCTCCCGCACACTGATATTTTAAATACCGAGCAACCAACGATAAATCGAAACTGAAAGTTATAGTTGGCATATGGCAAAGAAATCTGCAGCCAAAATCAAAATGGAAGCCGCTGAAATAAAACGCGCCGCTGCTGCCCGCCGTGAAGAAAAGAAACAAGTTTCTGAAAATATCGTAACCAATGGAACCGCAGATCTAGAACGATACGAATCCTTGGACAGTGCTTGGCGTGAAATTGGCTTAGCCGCCCCTGCCAGGCGTGCACTCATTGATGATGGATTATTTGAATTGGCAGACTTGCGCAAAGTTTCTCTTGCAGCAGTTAAAGAACTCCATGGCATGGGACCAAATGCAGTTCGAGTATTAGTTGCTGAAATGAAGAAGGCAGACCTTTCCTTCCGGAAATAAGTATCTAAAACTAATCTCTAACTTATTAATTACCGAATGCGTATGCAATAAGAAGGATGCCTAGTGCGCCTACAAGAAACTTCACTTCGCGGCGGGCCAATACTTTTAGTGCAGCAGGTACGAAAGTGGCACCGATGATTAAGGCACCTGGAATAAAAATTAGCGCACTATGCGATGCAATATTTGGTTGACCCCACTGGTAACGAAGATTAATCAATCCACAGGCAAAGAGCAGATAGCCACCCATTCGGTAATTATTAATCCAATTTTTATTTGCTTCATTATTTGCTGGGGTTAATTTATCCATGTGCCCAGTCTAGAAAGCCAAACAGGAGTGCCGCTCTCGCGACACTCCTGTTTTTAGGATTCTTAAGTTAGAACCTAATCACATAAGTGATTAGTGATCGTCCTTCATGCCTTCAGCAAGTGACTTCATGCGAGCGATCTTCAGAATTGTTAAACCGAATACGCACTTAGCCAAAATGTCAGCGATTGTGTAACCAAGCTGTACACCTACGAACTGCTGAGCAGTTGCATCTCCACCCATTCCTAGGATGTATGAGATTGGGTAAACGCCCCATGTTGCGATCAGTAGAAGACGTAGGCGACCAATTGTTGCCGCTACTCCCTCTGGCTGACGATCAAGTGACTTACCTAGTTCTACGAATAGAACATAAAGGATGTAAAGGAATGGAAGTGTTGATAGAACACCGTATAGAACCTGTGTGTTCTGATCATTTGAAATTTCACCTGGGTAACCAAGAGCGATCATTGCAGCAGATGCTGGTACAAGACGCATGATTAGTGAGCGTGAAACTTCCTTAGCTAGTGCTAGTACTGCAATTACTTCTACAAGTAGTAGAGGCACTGTTAGTAGCCAGTCAACATAGCGGTAAGCCTCATTGAATGAACCCTGTGCACCTGACACGTTAACTGTCATGTCCATTGATGATTCGCTGAATGAGTTGAAAATTCTCAAGTAGTGGTAACCAGCGATGAATGTAACCATCGATGACATTACAAGAGCGTTACGGTACTTAGCTAATACACGCTGTTGTGAAACAAGTGTGTAGATCGTGCAAGCAAGCATAGAAATTAATCCAAATGAAAATACGTTATAAACGAGGTTCCATTGGTTGCTGTCGAGTTTCAACATGTAGTTATTCCTCCATGAGGATCATGTTCAAAGGCCATTCGACCCCTGAATCCGTCAGCCATAAGGAATCCTCGAGGAACCCCTTTGACCTCCGACGTGCACAATTGTGAACTATTCGCGAACGATTTGCAGCATCAAAGTGGGAAATTTTTGAGATTTTTTTAGATTTCTTCGAGGAATTGAGCGTTAAAAATGGGGCGGTTCCGGTGAAATCACCAGGACCGCCCCATTCCTATTACCTACTAATTAGTAACCTTTCGGCCTTTTATTGGCCTTGCCACAACTTCATTTCTGCAGCAAATGGGTCCAGACCCATTGGCCCTAGCTTTAAGGCGTAGCTGTGGAACTTCTTCATATTAAAGCCTGCTCCAAGTCGTGCCTTCGCATCTTCACGAGCAGACATCCATACGCGCTCGCCTACCTTGTAGGAAATAGCTTGTCCTGGCCATCCTAGATAGCGATCGGTTTCGCTTCGTGAATGATCCTCATCAAGAAGTGCTTGCTCGTTTAATAACTTGCGTGAGCTTTCAGCGTTCCACGCAACACCATTGTCATCCTTGTATCCAAGGTGCATTCCGATATCAACAACGATACGTGCGGCGCGCAAAGCCTGCGCAGATAAATAACCCATTTCAATTCCTGGCTCATCAAATGCGCCAAGTTCATTCATGAATCGCTCTGCATACAATGCCCAGCCTTCGCCGTAACCACTGATCCAGGCAGCTGATCTCTGGAATCGAGTTAAGCGATCTTTCTCAACAGCCACGGTTCCGATCTGTAAGTGGTGACCCGGAACCGCTTCGTGATACCAAGTAGAAACAAGGTGCCAGTTACTCACTTCGTTCTTACCCAACATTGGAATCCATGTTGAGCCTGGTCGTGAAAGATCTTCTGATGGTCCGTTGTAGTACGGGGCAGATGCACTGCCTTCTGGTGCAAGCCGCGCTTCGCAAATTGCAATACGTGGATCAATTTCAAAGAATTCACCATTCATGCGCTTAATTGCTGCATCTGTGAAGTCCTGCAAATACTTAATAACATTTTCAGGACCAACTACTTTGTACTTAGGGTCATTTTCAAGTGTGTCAGCCACTTCGCGAAGTGTTTTTGCAGTTGGGTTAATAACTTTTGCAAGTTCCCACATGCGATCGTTAATTGCCTTCAACTCTTTCTTACCCCACTCATATGTTGTGGGAAGATCTAGCTGTGCGCCAGTGAAATAGCGAGCCCACACCGCATAGCGATCTGCGCCAACTGCATCATTGGGTGTTGCAATAGGTAAGTAGTTATCGCGCAAGAACTTAGCGGTCTTTGCAGATGCTGCTTCAGCAAGCTTTGCTGCCTCATGCATTGCTGGATATTTTCCATCGGCGTCAAAATTTTTGCACATAGCGCTATATCCGCCATTGGCATAGCTATCTAGCTGATCGATCACACCCTTGACCTGACGTTGCGCAGTTGTTTTACCTGACTTTGCAACGGTCATAATTGTTTCGCACCAAGAGCTGTATGCCGCATCGACTGCAGCTAAACGCTTAGCAATGTTGTCGAAGTCTTGCGCTGTGTTCTTTGGCATTAGTTCAAAGATTGAGCGCACATTAGACGGTGGCGATGTCAAAACATTCCACAGCACAAATGACTCTTGACTGTCATGCAAAGCAAGACCTGACTCAAGGCGTTCGGTCATTACAGCTTTTGCAATTCGATCGATTTCATCAATTGGTTCCATCGCAGAAAGCTTCTTCAAGGTTTCGCGCGTTAAAGTCGCACTTACCTCGGCAGCTGCAATAGAAAAGTCATCGAGCTTGTCTTGATTGAGCCCGTTGCCTAAGTAGGTGCAACCCATTGGACTAAGGGCCGCTTCTTGATCGATGTAAACATCGCTGATTTCAAATATGGGTGATCTATGTGTCATGGCGCAAGTTTGGCAGTGGTCTTTAAGTTTGTCCACGGTGGAATTGGGATTATTACAATAGGCTTACCGGCATGAGCCAGACCCCAGTTGTCCCACCAAAGCTACGTGGTTGGTTTCATTTAGGTGCTACTCCAGTGGTCGTCATCGCTTCACTCGTTTTATTTATATTAAGCAAAGAGTCCCTGAAATTTGCGGTGGCCATCTTTTCAGTCACTTCAATTATGTTATTTAGCGTTTCGGCGATTTACCATCGGGTGCCGTGGGTCCCAAAAAAGAAAATGATCTGGCGACGTTGGGACCACGCAAATATTAATTTATTGATCGCTGGTTCTTACACACCATTTGCCGTGGCATTACTTGAGGGACGCGATCGCACAATTTTGTTATTGGTTGTGTGGATCGGTGCAGCCATGGGTGTTGCTCTTCGCGTTTTCTGGATCGGTGCACCTCGTTGGCTATACGTTGCCAATTACTTGGCTCTCGGCTGGGTTGCTGTTTTTTATACCCCTGCGCTCTATCGTGCGGGTGGTTTATGGGTGCTACTTCCAATCGCCATCGGTGGATTGTTCTACTCGGTCGGTGCGATTTTCTACGCTCTCAAGCGCCCTGGCCGGACGGCAAAGTACTTTGGCTTCCACGAGCTTTTCCATATCTTCGTGCTTGCAGCGTGGATCAGTCAGTACGTAGCGATTTCAGTGGCGATTTACAGTAAATAGGTCATTGCTCTAACCTAAGCCATCTCTACACAGGGTTTTTAAACAGGGTTTGAATGAGCAGCGAGGTGCATGATGGCGCAGAAGAAAAGCTTCCTTAATTGGGTCGGCTTTACTGAAGAAGAGAGTTCCAATCTTCCTTCATCTGTTGACCGCATTCGCGAACTTGAAGCACAGCTTGCAGATTTGAAATCTCGCCGTGATATTACCGGCTTAACAAAAGAAGAGTTTGAAATTCTCGCAACTGAAACTGCGATGTCAATGATTAAGTCTGCCCAAGCCCGCGAGAGCAAGGCACAAGTTGCTGCTACTCGTTTGGTTGCAGAAACAACACGCGCAACAAAAGAAGAGTTAGAAGCAGCTGATGCGAAAGCTCGCACAATTCTTGCTGGAGCAGAAACTCGCGGGCGCAAATATATTCAAGCTGCAGAATCAGAAGCTGAAGAAAAGGTTGCACTTGCTGAATCAGAAGCTGAAGCGCTTATGGAGAGTAAAAAGCGAGAAATATCAGCTCTTGCCACTGCTGCGCGTCGTGAAGGTGAACGCATTATTACTGAAGCAACAACTGAAGTTACGGGTTACCGTCAATGGTTAGCAGGAGTAATTTCAGAGGCAGAGCGTCTGTATCGAATTCAAAAGCAATCACTAGATGCGGCAGAATCTGCGATTCAGCAATCACGAAATCGCCTAGATGGTGCCTTCCAAAGATTAGAAGATCTACAAAAAAGTGTTCTTGATAATTTGAATGCAGATGACACTTTGATTAATCCAGGGCCTCTTAAAGTTGCCAGCCACCGCACACGTCCTGCATTAGCTGCACCTAAGAAAACAGCAAAGAAGGCTGCTAAGAAAGCGCCAGCAAAGAAAGCTGCGGTAAAGAAGAGCGCAGCAAAGAAATCTGCAAAGCGCTAAATAGCTCATTGCTATTGAACACAGCGTTACTTCGTAGGAGTTAATTATTCATGGCCACTGAACGAGGTATCCGATACATACCTGCAATTGATGGTTTGCGTGCCGTAGCTGTCATTGCTGTGATGTTGTATCACCTTGGATTCAAATGGATTCCTGGCGGCTTCTTGGGTGTTGACCTCTTTTTTGTGATCTCTGGCTATGTAATAACCCGATTGCTTCTGGATTCGATTCAGCGCAGTGGTGGATTGGATCTTCGAGCCTTCTACGTCGCACGTATCAGACGTTTACTTCCACCACTTGTATTCATGATCATCACGACAACTATTGTCGTAGGACTATGGGCGCCAGATACGATGCGGCGATTTTTGGGTGACACTCCATTTGCGCTATTTGGCGGAATGAATTGGTGGTTAGTTTTTCGCCATACGGATTACTTTGAAGCGATTGGTCGCCCTCCCCTGTTGCAACACACGTGGTCACTAGGTGTCGAAGCGCAGTTCTACCTGGTGTGGCCACTGATTTTGTTACTGGTCCTTCGCTATTTCGGGAAGAACAAGATCCCCGGTGCAGCCCTTTTGATTGCAGCCTTTTCAGGTATTGCGCTACTGGTTGTTTCATTGCAAGTTGATGCGGCGAGTGCGTCGCAAGTTAGTCACGTGTACTTTGGTACAGACACCCACAGTATTGGTTTATTTCTAGGTGCTGCCTTAGCGGTTAGCTGGATCCCACAAAACTTACAAGAAACCGTTAGCCGTAAGGCTCAAGATTTTATTGACGGAATCGGAGTATTTGGATTTCTCGGAATCATTGCTGCATTTTTATTTATTGATGAAACTGATCCAACTTTATACAAGCTGGCATTCCCGTTAGCTGGTGTGTTCGGCTGTGCAATCATCACATCAATTGTTCACCCAGCATCACGTTTTGCGCCAATTTTAAGTAGTAAGCCATTCGTATGGATCGGTGAACGGTCGTATGCAATTTATCTGTGGCACTGGGTTGTATTTCAAGTTACCCGACCAAATTATGATTTAGACGGATCACATTGGGCTTTGTACGCATTACGAATTCTCATTGTCTTTGCACTGGCGGATATTTCATTACGTTTAGTAGAACTTCCTGTTCGCACAGGACTTGTTGATTACTGGTTCAAAGGAATGAAGTACCGTACAAAGCGTGTGCAATTGCGCCAAAGAGCTGGAGTTCTACTAATTGTTCTTGCAATCATTGGTTCAACTGCATCAGTTGCATCTAGTGCAATTGCTAAGGGCGACAAACAATTAGCGGATTTGAAAGAGCAGTTGCAGGCTCCTGATTTTTCACCAGCGATATCAACTGATAGTTCTAATCCTGGTTTATGGGTCACGGGTGATTCCGTCATTCTCGGAATCCGTTTCGAATTAGACACTCGTCAGCACATTGGTTTGATCAATGCGCGGGTAGGTCGACAAGCACCCGAACTACTAGATGTGATCACTCATGACAAAATGAACATGAGTAATGCCACGATTGTTTTGAATTTAGGTAATAACAACAAGTTAACTGAAGCTCAGGTCGCAGCAATTTTTGAAGAGATTAAGGATCAGCCCCGAATTATTGTTGTAAATACCGCTGTCCCACGTGGTTGGCGAGATGAGAACAACGCTTTGATCGCACAATTTGCAGCAAACTACGGTGCCCACTTAATTGATTGGGCGGCTATTTCGCAAGGGCACTTAGAGTACTTCGGCCCAGATGGAGTCCATTTAGTACCTGCAGGTGTTCGTGCTTATGTGGATGCAATCACTGCGCAACTTTAATTTCATCACGCAACTTTAATTCATCACCAAAGGGCAAAACAAAATCCCCCACCAATTGGTGAGGGATTTTATTTAATCTAATGTAGATTTACTTGAACTCTCCTGGAATTCCAAAAGCTGTTGCTGATGCAGTTTGTCCATCTGAATAAACTGATGAAACGCGGAACTGAGTCCACCCTGTATCACTTGCCTTTGTAACATTCTGAGTTAGTTGATCGGCTGGAACTGTTGCAATAACTGTCCAATCACCTTTTCCGTTTGCGCGAATCTCAACGTTATATCCAGTTAAACCATCAACTGCAGTTGGTGCAATCCAACGTAGCTTTAGTCCATCTGCACTATTTAGTGCAACAAACTTTGTTGGTGCTTCAACCATTGCAACCGCGGGACCTGTTGACTCTGTTGCAGTTGGTTCAGGTGATGCACTTGGCTCAGCAGATTGTGAAATCTCTGGTGCAGGAGCCATATCGTCGCCTTCTGATCCAGCTGACTTTGACCACACGATTGCAACTAGAACTGCAATACCAATAACAACAATCCATGCTGTGCGGTTTGAAGTTGAAGCTTTAGGTGCTGCAACTGGCTTAGCCGCAACAACAGGTGCAACAGATTTCTCTGGTGCGCTAATTGCTGCTGGTGCAGATGAAACTCGAGTTGTAGTTGCTTTTTTAGCAACGCGCTTAGCAGGAGCCTTCTTGACGGCCTTCTTTGCAACCTTTTTGGCTACAGCCTTCTTAGCGGTCTTCTTTACGACGCGCTTAGTTGCAGTTTTCTTAGCTGAAGACTTTTTTGCGGTCTTCTTGGCAACTGCTCTCTTTGCTACAGCTTTCTTTGCTGTCTTCTTCTTAGCTACAGCTTTCTTAGCTGGTGACTTCTTTGCAGCTGTCTTCTTTGCAGGAGACTTCTTTGCTGCCTTCTTTGCGGTCTTCTTAACGGCCACTTCGAACTCCTTGGATAGCTATAAGCGAGTAATTAACGCGCTGTGATAGGTAAAGGTTACCTCAGGCTTGCGAGCAAATGGATGACATGAGGTGCTATTGCACGCAGTGATTTTCCACGGTGACTGGCTAAATCCTTTTCTTCCGCGCTCATTTGCGCAGAAGAAATGGTCAGACCTTCCGGCTGGAAAATTGGGTCGTAGCCAAATCCATACTCGCCAACAGGGGCATGCAGAATATGTCCATCAAAACGGCCTTCGGCAACCTGTTGGCGACCATCCGGAAGAACTAGCGATGCCACACACATGAAGTGTGCAGTGCGCTTGCTGTCGGGCACATCTTTCAACTGATCTAAAACCTTTTCTAGATTTGCTGTGTCATTGCCATGCTCGCCTGCCCAACGTGCAGAAAATATTCCAGGATCACCGTTTAATGCATCTACACATAACCCTGAATCATCAGCAATCGCTGGTAACCCAGTTGCTTGGCTCGTATAACGCGCCTTGAGCAATGAATTTTCTTCAAATGTTGATCCTGTTTCTTCAACATCAACTAAATCTGGAAATTGATCGACGCCAATGAGCTCTATTGCACCTGGTGCTAACGCATCAAGTATGCGTCGGAACTCAGTGATCTTTCCTTGATTACGTGTTGCTAAAACAAGTTTATGAGACATTACTTAGCAAGTGCATCTTTCTGCATCTGATAAAGAGTTGAACATCCGGCAACAGCCAAATCAAGAAGTTGATTTAGTAATGCTCGATCAAAAGGTTCACCTTCTGCAGTACCTTGAACTTCAATGAATCGTCCATCCCCTGCAACTACAACATTCATATCTGTTCCTGCACGGACATCTTCTTCGTAGCAAAGATCTAGCATCGGAACACCATCGATAATTCCAACGCTTACCGCTGCAACTGAATCATTAAGTGGCTTTGCGTCTGCCTTTATGTGCCCTTGAGCCTTTGCCCAAGAAATTGCATCAGCAAGTGCAACGTATGCACCTGTGATTGCAGCGGTACGAGTTCCACCATCTGCTTGTAAAACATCGCAATCAATAACAATTGTGTTTTCGCCGAGTTCTTTCATATTTACTACTGCACGCAATGAGCGCCCAACTAAACGTGAAATCTCTTGGGTGCGACCGCCAAGTTTTCCTTTAACACTTTCACGATCTGAACGCGTATGTGTTGCACGAGGCAGCATTGAATACTCTGATGTGACCCATCCGTTACCAGTGTCTTTTAACCAACGTGGAACGCCTGGCGTAAATGATGCAACGCACAAAACACGAGTCTTGCCGAATTCAACTAATACGGAACCTTCGGCATGATCTAACCAACCGCGAGTAAATTTAATCTCGCGTAGATCATTAACAGTGCGTCCATCATTGCGTGCCATGTGTAGCTCCTAGTTTTTCGTTAGCGTTTGGTGCTCGACTTGAGTGACCTCTGGACCTAGAAAACGTCGAGCCAAGGTTTCAAAAGCCTTTGCATCACCGGTTGCTAAGAATCTATGTGTAGCTGGAGTTGATGACTGCGCTCGTAATAAGCCATTTTCAACCAATGTGCGGTACAAATCTTTTGCTGTTTCTTCGGCGCTCGAAACCAAAGTGACGCCTTCACCCATAACGTAGGAAATAACACCAGTTAATAATGGATAGTGAGTACACCCTAAAACTAAGGTGTCGACCTTTGCATCCATTACAGGTGCTAAGTATTCGCGAGCAACCTTCGTAATTTCTGCACCCGATGTTTCACCACGTTCTACAAATTCAACAAATAAAGGACATGCAATAGATGTGATCTTTAATTGTGGCGCTGCTGCAAATGCATCGAGGTATGCTTTTGAGTCAACTGTTGCGCGAGTTCCGATGACGCCAATGTTTCCAGATCGCGTTGCGGCAACTGCGCGACGTACAGCGGGTTGAATTACTTCGATTACCGGAATTGAGTAACGCTCGCGTGCATCACGAAGCATTGCAGCTGACGCTGTGTTACATGCGATAACAATCGCTTTAACACCTTGATCAACCAGGAAATCCATTGTTTCAAGTGCAAATTCGCGAACTTCAGCCAATGGGCGTGGACCATAAGGCCCACGTGCTGTATCACCAATATAAAGAGTGGACTCATTAGGAAGTTGATCCAAGATTGCACGTGCAACGGTGAGACCGCCTACACCTGAATCAAATATTCCTATTGGGGCTTCACTCACAGGGTTAGCCTACCTTGAGCACATGGTCTTACTGGCAGGGCAACTATTCGGATTCATCCATGAGCGCAGAAATTAAACTTTCTTGCAGCCAGCCAAGCCAGCTATACACCGCATAAACACCACGCATCGGGTCATCAGGGGCCAGTAGTTCCAAATCTTGATGTGTATTTTCTTCAACCTTTAATCGAACACCAAGTGCAAGGCGCACATCATTCATTGCACCGAGCCACGCATTTGCTCCATCATGATCGACTTCAACAATTCCATCGACTGCACTCTTTAGGTGCATTCGCATTGCCATGGCATGTGCTTGCTTCTTTTGGCGCAAAGTTGACTCGGTGTATCTACGAAATTCAGAAGCATCTACTTGATCGGCATATGCATTAGGCAATAATCGCAGTAACACTTCATCATCGGGCGGTGTGTCATGCATCGTTATTCCAACCATTGCAGCCAACGGATCATCATTATGATGATCGACGCGTTCAGCTAATAGTTCAATTATTTGCTCGACTAAGTTGGTAAGTACTTCACGCTCGGCTTCGGAAAAATTCGCCAAGTATGCGTTAGCTCCGTGACGAAAGAAGCCGTGCTCAATTTCTTTCATATCGCTTGATCACCGCGCTGCAACGTTGCCCATAAACCGTATTCGTGTAATCGAGCAACATCATGTTCCATCTCTTCGCGGCTGCCGCTTGAGACAACTGCTTTACCTTCAGTATGAACCTTCATCATTAGTTCGTGTGCTTTTTCTTTGTTATACCCAAACAATTCCATTAATACATATGTCACATACGTCATTAGATTTACAGGGTCGTCCCACACGATTGTTATCCATGGAACATCAGCGCTGAAGATCGCTTGCAGCTCTTCTTCAATCTTGTCCTTGATCTTTACCATATTAACGAATCACAATCGCAAATGATTCAGATGCTATGTCACCGATGACTTGAACACGCATTGTGACAACTCCTCGCTTAGGCTCAGACGTAGTAAAAATAAATATACCGTTGGCATCTGAAGTAGATGCCGTACCAACATTTTGCCACTTCCCGTTCACATACTTCTGTAGGTTGGCAGACTTTCCTATTAACCGTGGAAGCAACTGCGCTTTAATTGCGATCGGCATAGTTTTTAATGCAGATACTGGTCGATCGATCTGTAAAAGGCTCTTTACGGTAATTTTCTCTTCAGAACTCACTGATTCTGAACGCTCCCAGGTGCCGACTGTTGTTAAACGAATCGAAGCATTTCCACCCAATGTCATAGGAGTTGTAACGGTTCCATCGAGCGCTGTAATCAAATCTGTAATCTTCGTCCACCCAGATTCACTGGAGCGTTTAATTTCTAACGCAACAGACTGCCCCGCTATTGGTGTTTTATCTTTCAAAGTGATCAGACCTTTAACCGTGAAAAGTTTCCCATAGCTAATCGATCCGTCGCTCACACTTTCTAAGGTCATTGTGTTGACTACTGGATCCGGCGCAATTGCAAGGGCTGCGTTTCGAATTTCAGTTGTTGCTGCAGTTTCTTCCATGCCGAGTGTCCAAATTGCTGCGCCACCCAGCCGGTACTTTGCTACTAGAGCCATTCGATCCGCATAACTTCGTGCATTTTGATACCAAACGGTTCTATTTACGGTGCAGGCAGTTGATGCACCTGAATCAGTTAATCCGTTGTAACTCTGCACATAACTATAAGTAGCTTCGCTGTATTGCTCATTGAATGTTGGTACTGCGCCATCAATCGCAGCCTTCGCAACTGCATAGTTCATTTTAAATGTCGCTGCCTTTGCTCCACCAATTAATCCTGGAGGAGCAGATGTTGGACACTTTCCTTTAACAGAGGTAATCCAATCTCGCCCATACCCAGGCAACCCCATGTACACCTTTGATGCTGACATCACACTAAGTGCATATTGAATTGTCTTTTCAGTCCATGACAAAGGACCCATTGGCCCAGGCTTTGCTACAGAAAAGTCGTAGGTCATTATTCGCAATCGATCAATGCTGCTTGCGATATCTGCCCATGCATATACAAAATAACCTTTTTGGGCTTCTTTGGGATTATAAAGATAAGGAGTTGAAACTGACAGTAATTTATTATTTGCATGTAATGCAACGCTTAATTCTTTTACGAAAGCAACCCAACGAGGTGCGGTAGTGCTCCATGTTGTATTGCCATCAACAAATGCAAAACCTTCGTAATCAAGATCGATTCCATCAAAGTTATTCTTAGTAACTAAATCCACAATGGTCTTTACAAGTGTTGTACGGGTAGCAGTATTCGATAAATACCCAGAGAGCACGAGTTTGTCCGTGCCATCGGTCATTGTTGGAATCACTTGCAAGCCTGCCCTGCGCATCAAGCACACAGTGTCTGCAATCGGCCATGAAGGATTACCGGTTGCGTAATCGTCACGAATCACCGTTGGGCTTTTTAAGCTGTACCAAAAAGGCATGACCTCTTTCATCAAATCCTTATTAGTAAAAAGGTATGAACTTTCAATCGCTTGATTTTCCACTGGGCCGTATTGAGAGGCATCGCATACAGAAGGTTGACCTGCAACATTTGGAGTAGCAGATGGAAGTTTGCGCACTAATGGCACAACAGTTTTTACAGAGTAATAAGGAATCCAACCAGACAAGATTTTTCGTGGTTCTTTGTCAGCTGCCTGCAATGGCTGGGCAAATGCGGTGACAAGTACAAGAATTGAAAGTGCGAAGCCAAACCTGCGCTTCATTCTTATTTATCTTCGGATGTAGGTTTATCTTCGGGCGCTGGCTTCAATCCTGCATAAATTTCTTTGCAGGTTGGACAGATTGGATACTTTTCAGGATCACGCGATGGGGTCCATTTTTTTCCACACAAAGCCTTAACCGCTTTTCCAGTCACAGCCGATTCGGTGATCTTCTCTTTCTTCACATAATGCGAAAAACGATCATGCCCGCCATCATCTTCAAGCAGCTCTTCGGATGGTCGGGTCAGCAGATCGGTATCACCGTCTGCTCCGATTTTCTTAAAGAGGCCCATGAGATGGATAAGAATACCTATGAGCACCTCAAAAGTACGGGTAGAATTCACAAATGAAGGACTTACTACGCACCGAGCACTTGAGCCGCGCCGATGTCGAATTATTGTTATCGACAGCCGCCGAATTTGCTGAGAATCCACTGCGATCAGACACCGCACTGGCACATAAGTCCGTTGCTATTTACATGACAAAGCCTTCAACTCGCACCCGCTTGTCATCTGAAACCGCCGTTGCCCACCTTGGTGGAACTCCAATCTTTATTCGCGGAGATGAACTGCAATTAGGTCGCGGAGAAACTATTGCTGACACTGCAAAAATTATTAGCGGATATTGCAGTGCATTAATTATTCGCACCTTTGCACAAGCAGATGTAGATGAACTTGGTGCTAATGCATCAATCCCTGTTATCAACGCATTAACAGATGATGATCATCCAACACAGTTGCTTGCCGATTGGCTAACAATTCGCGAAAAGTTCGGAACTGATATCTCTGGGCGTAAATTTGTGTATCTAGGTGATGGAAATAATATGTCTCATGCATGGTTGCTCATGGGAGCAATCATGGGAGCACACGTTGTTGCAGCAACACCAAGCGGCAAGTGGGCGCCAGATCCTGTTGTTGTAGCTGTCGCAAAAAATATTGCATCACATAATGGTGGAAAAGTTGAAGTTACACATGATCCAGAAGCTGCAGCAAAAGATGCATCTGTTCTGTATACAGATGTTTGGATGTCAATGGGAGATTCAGAAGCAGATCGCGCCGAAAAGGTGCCAGCACTCTCCCCATTTGCAGTAACTGAAAATCTCATGAGATTAACAAGTAAAGACTCTGTGTTCATGCATTGTTTACCGGCTCACCGCGGTGAAGAAGTAGAAGCATCTGTAATCGATGGTCCACGTTCTGTCGTATGGAGAGAGGCGTACCACCGCCGAACAACTATTCAATCTATTCTCTACCACCTAGTAAAAGGTGACTTGAAGGGTTCCACCCACTAACATTTGGCATATGCGCATAGCCGTTCCGAAGGAAATTAAAGCTGGGGAAAAGCGCGTTGCGCTTGTTCCAGACATCATTAACAAACTGACTCGATTAGGTCTTGATGTAACAATCGAATCCGGTGCGGGTACACATTCGCAAGCAACTGATGCTGATTTCACAGCTGCTGGTGCCACTGTTAAAAATGGTGACGTACTTTCAGATGCAGATGTCGTTCTCTCTGTACAGCCGCTAACAGCCCAGCAAATGGCAACATTGAAAAAGGGCGCGATCACAATTTCATTTTTATCTCCAGTGACTGCAGTTGATTCAATTGAAGCAGCCGCAGCCGCAGGTGTTACAGCCTTTTCACTCGAACTTGTTCCACGTATTTCACGTGCGCAGTCAATGGATGCATTAACGTCACAAGCTCTGTGTGCGGGATATCGCGCAGCAATTGTCGGAGCAGAACTTTCTCCACGATTCTTCCCAATGTTAATGACTGCGGCAGGAACAGTTACTCCGGCACAGGTGTTAGTTCTTGGTGCAGGTGTTGCTGGTTTGCAAGCAATTGCAACATCACGCCGCCTAGGTGCAGTGGTTTCTGCCTACGATGTTCGTCCAGCTTCTGCAGATGAAGTTCGTTCTATGGGCGCAGCGTTTATTGAACTAGAACTTGAAGCACTAGAAGGTGCAGGCGGATATGCACGCGAGATGACAGAGGATCGCGCAGCTAAGCAGCGTGAACTTTTAACTCCTTACATTGCAAAATCTCCTGTTGTTATTACAACTGCCGCTGTTCCTGGTCGCCAAGCACCTCGCTTGATGACACAGGCAATGGTGGATTCAATGGCGCCCGGAACAATCATTATTGACTTGGCTGCCGAAACTGGTGGAAATGTTGAAGGATCTAAACCTGGTGAGATCGTTGAAACCGCCGGTGGGGTTCGCATCTGGGGCGGTAAGGATGTACCAAGCCAGCTTCCATTCCACGCATCATTCTTGTATTCACGAAACGTTGTGAATCTTTTATCACTATTTACTGTCGCTGCAAAGGATGACCAAAAGGTGGCATTTAACCTTGATTTTGATGATGAAATTATTAACGGCGCCGCGGTTACACATGGCGGAGCACGAAGAGGAGCAAAGTAATGAGTGCAATGGCGATTCTTTCGATTTTCGTACTAGCTATCTTCGTCGGCTTCGAAGTTGTTTCAAAAGTTTCATCAACGTTGCACACACCATTGATGTCAGGTGCCAATGCGATTCACGGCGTCATTTTGGTTGGTGCGATCATCGTGGCCGATCACAGCGAAACAAATCTTGAACTTGGCCTAGCTATAACAGCGATCATTCTGGCCACAATCAATATGGTCGGCGGCTTTGTAGTAACCGACCGAATGCTTGAAATGTTCAAAGGAAACAAGAAGTGAGCCGCACGCTGTATGACCTCATTGGCTTAGCTGCCGGTGTTGCATTCATTCTTGCCCTTAAGGGTTTGTCCCATCCAAAGACTGCTCGTCGAGGTAACTTGATCGGCGCCTTTGGTGCGACTCTGGCCACTTTAGTTGTCTTCTTCTATGCAAATCCAGGTTCATCATTACCGCTTAACCACCTTGGTTTAATCCTTGTGGCGATGGCGATTGGTTTACTCATTGGTGTTCCAGCAGCACGCAAGGTTCAGATGACTCAGATGCCACAACTAGTTGCACTATTTAATGGCGTGGGTGGTGGCGCTGCTGCTTTGGTAGCGATCGTTGAATACCTACACCTTGGTGCTGGTGCAACAACAGCTGAAGTTATCTTCACAGTGTTTACGGTAATTGTCGGCTGTGTTTCATTCAGCGGATCTGTTATTACCTTTATGAAGCTGCAAGAGTTGATGACTACTCGCCCAGTAATTTTTCCAGCCGGTCGCTTTATTATCGCTGCGACCTTGGTGTCAGTAATTGGTGTTGGTGGCTGGGTAGTAAACGCACTCGGTACAGCCCCACTATTAATTCTTGCCGGTCTATCTTTACTATTTGGTGTTCTCTTCGTTCTGCCTGTTGGTGGAGCCGATGTACCTATCGTTATCTCACTTCTTAACGCATTTACTGGTTTAACAGTGGCAGCAAGTGGCTACGTACTCGATTCAGTTCTATTGATCATCGCCGGAACATTAGTTGGCGCATCAGGAACGATCTTGACTCGCAAGATGGCCGAAGCAATGGGACGTTCATTGTTTGGAACCTTGTTCGGTGCGTTTACTGCAAAGGCCCAAGATGCAACAGGTGCTGCTGAAGAGCGTCCAGTTCGCTCAGGTTCACCTGATGACGTTGCAATTTTACTTAACTATGCACGACGCGTAGTAATCGTTCCTGGTTTTGGATTAGCTGTTGCTCAGGCACAGCATACAGTTCGCGAATTAGCTGACTTGATGATTTCAAAGGGCATTGATGTTGCATATGGAATTCACCCAGTTGCAGGTCGCATGCCGGGACATATGAACGTGTTGCTTGCAGAAGCAAATGTTCCTTACGATCAATTGCTTGAAATGGATGAAGTGAATCCAACATTTGGTCAGACAGATGTAGCAATTGTTATTGGTGCAAACGATGTTGTTAACCCTGCAGCACAAACAACACCTGGTTGCCCAATTTACGGAATGCCAATTCTTGAAGTTAATCACGCCGCCAACATCATTTTCTTGAAGCGTTCAATGCGCCCAGGTTTTGCTGGCATCGAAAACGAGCTTCTGTATGATCCAAAGACAATGCTTTTGTTTGGTGACGCTAAAGCTTCACTAACAAAGGTTGTTTCAGCACTCAAAGCTCTATAACGGCTAAGTTGCAAGTAGTTGAATGTTCAATTACCCTTGGGTTCTGAACTAAGGAGAGTTAAATGCCTGCAGTAACCGTCAGCGACATCACCGTATTGCCTCGTGTTAACGAAGTTACTGGTGCGCGTGCTCGCAAGGTGAAGAGCATTACTACTGCGCCTCAAGGTTTCGAAGGTGAAGGATTTCCGGTTCGTCGCGCATTTGCCGGTGTTGATATGGCTGAGCTTGATCCATTCATTCACTTGGATCAAATGGGTGAAGTTGAGTACGCACCAGGTGAACCAAAGGGAACTCCTTGGCACCCACACCGTGGATTTGAAACTGTTACATACATTATTGATGGAATCTTTGATCACCAAGATAACAATGGTGGTGGTGGAACTATTTCCAATGGTGATACCCAATGGATGACAGCTGGTGCGGGAATTTTGCACATTGAAACTCCCCCAGAAAGTTTAGTTATGTCAGGTGGTTTGTTCCACGGATTCCAGCTGTGGGTTAACTTGCCTGCTGCAAAGAAATGGTCGCCTCCTGCCTATCAAGATGTTCGCGCAAAAGATGTTGCGTTGTTGTCATCGTCAGATGGTGGTTCACTTCTACGCGTTATCGCTGGTGAAGTTGACGGACACTTTGGTCCAGGTTCAACACAAACACCAATTACTCTGTTGCACGCATCTGTTGCAGCTGGCGCGGAATTACGTTTGCCATGGCGCAAGGATTACAACGCGCTTGTGTACACAATGGCAGGACATGGATTTGTTGGCGATGAAGCACGTCCTGTGCAGATGGGTCAATTAACTGTCTTTGGTGAAGGCGACACAATTGTTGTGCGTGCAGCTAATCAACAAGAAGCACGTTCTCCAGAGCTTGAACTATTTATTCTTGGTGGCGCACCAATTAAAGAGCCTGTCGCATGGATGGGACCTTTTGTTATGAATACAAAGCGCGAAGTGCTACAGGCATTTGAAGATTTCCAGAAGGGTTTACTTGGTTCAATTCCAGCGATTTACAAGGATGATGCCAAGCCAAAAGCACCGCTGAATCGTTCAGGTGAGGGATCGAAATTAGGCGCGGATGTTCTAGATGTTCATGGTGCACCTACCGACTTACAAGAAGGTTAATTAACCTGCGATACTAGGCAAATGATCTGGTGGCCCACTGAAGTTCCAACCTTGCACTATGGGTTGATCACACTTCGCAAGCCCGAAGAGCGCGACATCGTTCCCCTATATGAGGGTGTTCAAGATCCAATAATTCCGAAGTTCACTCGTATCCCTGCCAATTATCAAATGACTAATGCCGAACATTATGTGCGCGAACGCTCCCCTAATGGCTTCACCATGAGGACAGAGCTTCAACTAGCACTTGAATACGATGGAAAATTCGCGGGTGCACTGTCATTTCACACCTTAAATCTTGAAGAAGCAAAGGCTGAAATTGGTTATTGGTTAACCGCAGATGTTCGCGGCAAGGGCATTGCAACGCAGGCCACAAAGCTTTTGACGGAGTACGGCTTCGAAACAATTGGCTTCCATCGCATAGAAGCACTGGTGGTTGAATCTAATAAGCCTTCTCTTAAGGTGCTTTCTAATGCTGGCTACCAACAAGAAGGGGTGTTGCGGGACAAGTCCTTCCAAGATGACGGAACACGTGAGAACATGATCATGTTCGCAGCGATCCGAACAGACTGGGAGGCATAGTTATGGAATCTCTCGCTGTATTTGTTGCGATTCTATTTTTAACAGACATTCTGGCTGGGCCAATAGCGATTGCTTTAACGTGGCACAAGTTAGTCAAGGCAATAAGTTCGAAATCCAAGAAAGTTTCCCTCGTGCTGACAATTATTCGGCGCTTATTACATGGATTTCTAATTACCATCGGAATATTTATTGGTGCCTGGCTTTGCTTCATTGCAGTCACGCCTGCGAAACTCTTTGGACTCTTTTCCCTTGTAACTTCATATATTGCATTGCGTCGTGAGTACTTCCCTGATTTCCACTTGCTTGCAACCATTGGAAATAACTTAGGAATTCGAAAAGTTGGACCAGGTGAGCATGGGCCGAAATTAAAATGGAAAAGGAATGGACGATCATCAGGTGACGACGGACACGGACCTGGCGGTCAGCACTAATACTTAGTGTGAAGGTTTCCTTTAAACTTATTTATTTCTCTTGCTAGACCCATCTTTAGCAAAATATAGAATTGCCAAAATTGCTAGTGCAGTGAGTATGGCTTCCATAGGAAAATGATACAGAAAATTGTGGAGGTGCCGGGAATCGAACCCGGGTCCTTCGGTATTAAAACAGGGCTTCTACGGGCGTAGTGTGACTATCGCTTTCTCAGTCCCGAAGTTTTTACACACATCACTTCGACGAACTCAGTTGCAAAACTGTTCTCCTTCATCGTCTGCAACACCAATGAAGTGAAAAGCCCCCTAGTCGACGCTAGATTCCAGGTCGAGAGCGGCACCTGGGCTAACGGATTCACAGTAGCTTATGCAGCTAGTGCGAAATCAGACGATTTAACGTCTGCATTTATTTTTTTGCACGGATTATTGGTTAACGAGATCATTCCGGCTTCCTCGGCCCGCTTCCCCTGCCTCAACATCCAAAGTCGAGACCGTTCACCCCCAAGATTTAAAGTGCTTTCACACTTACAGCTTGGAGAAAAAGAAACGTATTTCTTATCCCCTATTTAATTGTCAATTGTCTGCGCCGTCGCAACGTTGCCTCAAAAATTGAGGTATCGAAGCGGCGGTGAACTAAGTGTAAATCAGGAAAGCGAGAAGGTGTTAATCCTCGTATTTTGCCGAGGCGCGACTGGCTTTCCCGCTCAAAGTACGCGAAACAACACGCGAGACTTCACGATCAGCCTCACGTTCCTTAATCGCTTCGCGCTTGTCATGGGCTTTCTTGCCCTTAGCAATTGCAATTTCAACCTTGGCTTTTCCATCTTTGAAATACAACTGAAGCGGAACAAGAGTTGTTCCAGAATCCTTCAACTTACCAATAAGTTTGTTGAGCTCATTTTTGTGAACAAGTAGTTTGCGATCACGACGCGGTGTGTGATTAGTCCATGTGCCTTCGGTGTATTCAGGAATATGAACACCCATCAACCACAGTTCACCGTTATTAACCATGGCGAAGCCATCAATCAACGATGCGCGGCCAGCACGAAGTGATTTAACTTCGGTACCAGTAAGCACCAATCCGCACTCAATCACATCAGCAATTGAATAATCGTGACGTGCCTTCTTATTTTGGGCAATGACCTTGCGGCCTACCTCTTTAACCATGCCGCATCACCACCCTTATTAATTAAATCCAACTATTGGATTACAGGGGTTAATTCTCTCATTACCTATCAATGAGAGCCGCCAAGTTAGTGCGAATTAGACCTTTAGATAGCGGCGAAGGGTGATTACTGACGCGAGAATTGAAACAACCAAGCCTGTTGCCAATAACCACGCAGATGCAACCCAGACCTCGCCCCAACCAAAGAACTTGGTAAAGGATAGGAGTGGGGCAACATTGGAATCGATAACACTCTTTAACGCAGCAAGTAATCCTGTTGCAAGTGCCCAACCAATAACAGCTGAGATGACACCTTCTAACAAGAACGGAAGTTGAATTGACCATGACGATGCACCAACAAGTTTCATCACACCTGTTTCACGTCGACGATTAAATGCCGCAATACGCAAGGTATTTGAAATCAATAACGCAGCCGTTAAGACCGAAGCAAGACCAACGGCCAATGCTCCATTGCGAAGTACCGCCAATAATCTAAAGAACTTTTCAAGAATTGTGCGCTGATCCTGAACTACATCAACACCTGGGCGACCACTAAACGCGCTAACAATTACTGAAAATTGTGTTGGATCCTTTAACTTAACGCGGAATGATTCTGGCAACTGATCTGCAGTAACATTTTGTGCAATTGCGGATTCCTTAAAGCGTTCCTGGAAACGTGTAAATGCTTCTGATTGTGATTCGTAGAAGACGCTTTCTACAACGCTCATTGCTTGAAGATCCTGCTGGATAGATAAGCGCTGATCGGCTGTAACAATGCCCGATGCACATGAAGGCGAATCGGAAAGATTTCCGCACAAGAAAACTGAAACTTCAATCTTGTCGTACCAATAATCCTTCATTGCGCCTACTTGCGCGTTTGCGAGAAGGCCAATGCCAAGCAAAGACAGTGAGATAGCTGTTGTGACAACAACTGCAAAAGTCATAGTTAAGTTACGACGAAGTCCGATCCGAACTTCACTGAGAAGAAAACGTGCGCGCATGTCGTATCCCGTCCTTAACCCGTGTACCCGTAAACACCACGAACTTGGTCGCGGATTACATTTCCTGCATCGAGCTCAATAACGCGCTTACGCATTTGGTCCACAATGCCAGCATCATGTGTTGCCATTAAAACGGTTGTGCCCTCGCGGTTAATGCGGTCCAGCAACTTCATAATTCCAACAGATGTTGCAGGATCAAGGTTTCCAGTTGGCTCATCTGCAATCAAAATCGGTGGGCGGCTAACGTATGCACGCGCAATCGCTACACGCTGTTGTTCACCACCAGAAATCTCAGAGGGCAAACGATCGCCCTTATCTTCTAAACCAACTAGCTCTAGAACCTCTGGAACTTCACGGTTGATTTCCTTTTGTGAGTAACCAAGAACGTGCAATGTGAATGCAACGTTTTCAGTAATTGTCTTATTTGGAAGTAAGCGAAAATCTTGGAAAACGGTTCCAACAGAGCGACGAAGCTCTGGAACCTTGTGATTTGCTAATGTCCCTAGATCTTTTCCAGCCACGTGGATTGACCCTGATGTAGGACGATCTTCGCGAAGAACTAAACGCAAGAATGTTGATTTACCTGAACCTGAAAGTCCAACAAGGAAAACAAACTCGCCTTTAACAATCTCGAGATTTACAGAATCAAGAGCTGGGCGCTCCTGACCAGAGTAAATCTTGGTGACATTTTCAAAGCGAATCATTAAATCTCCCATTGCATCTGCGGGGTGGAGTTTCGGGGAACCACCTTCGACCTGCGCTTAGTTTATGGAAGGCTGCCTGAAATCGTTGGATCTAACGCGGGTTTGAGCCTGAAGAAAGTGTGAGATTTATCGAATCCGGCACATTCTCAGCAATTAAGAACTACGGCGCCAGCGAATTCCGGCTTCGATGAACTCATCGATTTCACCATTTAATACAGCTGATGTGTTTCCAGTTTCATAATCTGTTCGCAGATCTTTAACCATTTGATATGGCGCCAAGACATATGAACGCATCTGATTGCCCCATGATCCTGAGTTATCGCCCTTAAGCGCATTGATCTTTGCCTGCTCTTCTTGGCGACGACGCTCTAACAACTTGGATTGCAACACAGCCATTGCTGTTGCTTTGTTTTGAATCTGAGAACGCTCGTTCTGACATGAAACAACAATGCCTGTTGCAATGTGAGTCAATCGAACTGCAGAGTCTGTGGTGTTAACCCCTTGCCCGCCAGGACCTGAAGAACGATACACATCGACCCGAATATCTTTTTCATCAATTTCAATGTGATCACTTTGTTCAACAACCGGCACAACTTCAACACCTGCAAATGAAGTGTGGCGACGGCTTTGGCTATCAAAAGGTGAAATGCGAACTAAACGATGTGTTCCTTGCTCGACCGATAGTGTTCCATAAGCATATGGCGCAGATACTTTAAAAGTTGTTGACTTGATTCCTGCTTCTTCTGCATATGAAGTTTCAAGGACATTAACTGTGAAGTTATGACGTTCACAGTAACGAAGGTACATACGCATGATCATTTCGGCCCAGTCTGCGGCTTCAACTCCACCTGCTTCTGAGCGAATAGTGATCAATGCATCGCGGTCGTCATACTCACCATTTAATAAGGTTTGAACCTCTAATTCACTGACAGATTTCTTAACTGCATTAAGTTCGTTCTCAGCATCTTGAATTCCGCCTGGTTCGCCTGCAGCTAATTCAAAAAGGATAGATAGGTCTTCAACACGTTGGCGTAGTCCAGATAGCTTGGCAATCACAGATTGAACGCGAGATAAACGGCTTGTGATCTTTTGTGCAGCCTCTGGGTCATCCCAAAGATTAGGGACACCAGCCTCAACTTCTAGTTCATCTGCTTGCTTGCGAAGCTTTGGCAGATCCAAGACCTTTTCAATAGAAACTAGGGTCGCATCAAC
>CAIXVA010000152.1 GCA_903922745.1 uncultured Actinomycetes bacterium | reverse complement strand
TGCATTGTGTGATGATGAGGAACTATTTCCAGATGAACAACTTGAAGCAATCGCAGCGCGCTTAGGATTTGGTGATCAATTTTCGGAGCTATTAGATCTGTGAGCGATATTGAAATGATGCGCGTCGCGCTTGTCGCGGCTCGTAATGCAGTTGCTAGTGGAGATATTCCAGTTGGTGCGGCAATTTTTAATGCAGTAGGCGAGTTGGTTGCTACCGGTCATAATGAACGTGAATTACATAATGATCCAACTGCACATGCCGAAATTGTTGCAATTCGCAATGCAGCAGAAAAGCTGGGGGATTGGCACTTAACGGATCACACCTTGGTGGTAACACTTGAACCATGTGCAATGTGTGCCGGCGCAATTGCGCAATCTCGTCTGCAAACGCTTGTATTTGGTGCATGGGATGAAAAAGCTGGTGCCGTTGGATCAATGTGGGATTTACTGCGTGATCCTCGCAGCACCTTTAGAACTGAAGTACGTGCAGGTGTTTTAGCTGAAGAATGTGGTGAATTGATTAAATCTTTTATACAAGAAGTTCGTAAGAAGGATTAAGAATCACCATAGATCCTTCTTCTTCGCCAACCATGCCTTCGGCGCGTAACTGAGAACCAATTTCAAGTCCAGCTATTTCACGTCGGCCTAAGAAATGCAGTGAAACCCCACCAGATTCATCCCAGATTTCAACTTCAAGGGTTGGGGCTGATCCGCGAGGCGCGATTTTAATTGATGTCACACGACCCTGAACTTGCGCTCGCTTGCGCCATTCAATGTTGCCAATAGGTGTCACGTTTTCGGCGTAGTGACTTACTGGATCAAGGTTCACCGGTGGTGCCTTTTTAACCTGCTTAGGGGCAATTACTGCAGGAGTGTCCTTTTCATCACTAATCAAATTTATTCCAGAAGTAATACGGTCCACATCGATAGGAACAATCGTTGCAACAACTCGAGGCAATTGTGAAATAGGTGCGGCAATTTCTTCAGCTGTTTGATCATGAAGTAAGCGACCTAAGAATCCAGAGTACGCACGACGCGGAAGAAGCAAAGTTAATTCAACATCTGGTTTTTCTGTCATTCGAATTGCATAATCTAAAGCAGAGTTAGCAAGTCGACGATCAGGACAGTCAATTAACTCAAGTGTCACATCATCTAAAGCATCCGATGCTGCCCACGCTGCTTGGATTTCTTCAGCGCGACGATCATCTATAACAAAGTGGACAGCGGCTAAATTGCGTGGCTTCAAACTACGCGCATATCGAATTGCGCGAACAGTTGCGATATCTACGTTATCAACTAGAACGGTTACATCATGGCGTGCAATTGAAGTAGCACGCTCTTGATGCTGCTTAACAACTAATGCTTCTTGTTCACGAGTGTATTGACGACGCAAGCGCAAGAAGCTAATCACAAGAATAGGAGCGGTAACAAGAACTAACCATGCGCCTTCTGTAAATTTAACAACTGCAAAGATAATCACAACAGCAAAGGACACTGATCCTGAAAGAGCATTAATAAAGACTTTAGCGCGCCATGCGCCTTCTTTGTGTCGCAGTGCATGTCGAACCATTCCGAAACCAGCCAAGGTGAAACCTGTAAATACACCAAGAGCGTAAAAAGCAACTAAGTGTTCAACAGAACCGGCCGTAATAAACACAAGGAGTAATCCACCACCCGAAAGAAGCAGGATTCCATTGGAGAAAGCTAAACGGTGGCCGCGCTTTGTTAACTGGCGCGGTAAATAACCGTCTGATGCAACAAAGTTCACCAAGATAGGAAAGGCGCTATATGTGGTGTTTGCGCCTGCAAACAAAATAAGCATTGTCGCTAGCTGTACAAGCACGAACATCGTGTTTCCAAAAGCGCCTGTGCCCATAATTGTTTTAGCAATTTGAGAAATAACTGTTGGGGTGCCTGATTCATAAGGCATTGCGTGGATTTTGTGGGCAAACCATGAAACGCCAAGAACCAGAATTCCAAGCAAAGTACTCATGACATACAAGGTACGGCGAGCATTTACATGCTCTGGAGTCTTAAATAATGCCACTCCATCAGAAATCGCCTCAAGCCCTGTCAGTGATGACCCACCATTTGCAAAAGCTCGAAGCAGAATAAAGATTGCAGCAAAGGTCATTAGCCCTTGGCTTTCACCAACATGCACGGCACCTGGTAGATCAGTAGGCAGCACATCAATATTACCGCTAATTACTCGGTACAGACCGGTTCCGAAGACAATAAACATGCAACCGACGAAGAAGTACGTTGGCATTGCAAACGCTTTACCCGCTTCTTTAACGCCACGGAGATTTCCGTAAGTAAGAATTCCAATTACCAGAACAATCATTGGCATTTTCCAAGAATTTAAGTTTGGAAATGTAGAAATAATTGCTGCGACACCCGCTGCTGATTGAATTGCAACAGTAACAATGTAATCAAGCATCAATGCAACAGCTGCAATTTGTGCAACTACTGGTCCAAAGTTGTCTCGGGACACAATGTATGCACCACCAGTTTTGGTGTACACATTAATTACATTGCGATATGACAGCGTGATGATTGTAAGAATTACTAAAACAACAACAGTCATTGGCATCAAAATTGCAAACGCTGCCAATCCAAATGCTGGTAGTAATGCAATCAAAATCTGCTCTGAACCGTAGGCAGATGATGAAATACAGTCAGATGAAAGAATTCCTAATGCGTAACGCTTGCTAAGGCGCTGGTGACCTAGAGAGTGACGATTGAGCGGATTCCCAAGCAAGCGACGCTTAATCGTGTAAAAGAAATTGTCCTTAAGATGTGCGTGATCTCTTAGAACTTCTGGGGCTGGCGCATCATCAGTCCACGACTTAGGCACTTAAAACTCCTCTTTTAATTGCATTTACTGCAATTTAATAAGTATCACTCTACCTCAGCCCGCACAATCTTCTCTGTTTTACGCGTAAAGCGTATGCTTCAGCCTATGCATACACAGTTATATATCGATGGCCAGTGGGTTGATGGAATTGGAAAGTTACCTGTTTACGATCCAAGCGACGGATCGGTGATTGCCGAAGTTGCCCTTGCCGGAGATGCGCAATGTGATGCTGCAATTGCAGCTGCCGATGCCGCAGCAAAAGCGTGGGCAAAGACTGCGCCTCGATACCGCTCAGAGATTTTGCGTAAAGCTTTTGAATTAATGACCGCGGAAAATGAAGCGATCGCGACATTGATTTCTCGCGAAAATGGAAAAGCGATGCCAGATGCTCGCGGTGAAGCGGCATATGCTGCTGAGTTCTTCCGTTGGTTTGCAGAAGAAACAGTTCGCACACCAGGTGATTTCCGTAAATCTCCATCAGGGGACAAGCGAATCCTTGTAAGCCACGAACCAATTGGCCTTTCGATTCTTATTACACCGTGGAACTTCCCAGCAGGAATGGCTACTCGCAAGATTGGTCCAGCAATTGCTGCTGGATGCACCATGGTGTTAAAGCCAGCTGGTGAAACACCACTGACCGCTATGTACATCGTGGATCTAATGGAGCGTGCGGGATTGCCAAAGGGAGTTCTTAATTTAGTTCTTCCAGAAAAAACTGGTCCTGCAATTTCAAAGATGTTGCATGATCCACGTGTTAAGAATCTTTCTTTTACTGGTTCAACAGAAACTGGTCGCATCCTTTTAAAGGAAGCAGCAGACCGCGTTATTCGCTGCTCTATGGAGCTTGGCGGAAATGCACAAGTTGTTATTCATGATGATGCAGATTTAGCAGTAACTATTCCGCAGCTTTCACTTGCAAAGATGCGTAACGGTGGCGCTGCTTGTACATCTGCAAACCGAATCTTTGTTCAGCGAGGTATTGCGGATAAGTTCATTGCAGAGATGACTAAGTCCATGAGCTCATATGTAATGGGCCGCGGAACTGAAGCCACAACAACACTTGGTGCATCTGTTTCTATGAAAGAGCGCAACAAGATTGCTGAATTAGTTGAAGAATCTATTGCAGCGGGTGCAAAGGTTGAGGTTGGCGGAGTTAAGCCAGAAGGTGATGGCGCTTTCTACCCAGCAACGGTTCTAATCGTTAAAAAAGATAACCCAATCCTGCTTCATGAAATCTTTGGTCCAGTTGCACCGATTGTCATCTTTGATACCGATGAAGAAGGAATCGAAATGGCTAACGACACCGATTTCGGTCTTATTAGTTATGTCTTCTCATCTAATCTGACTCGCGCGCTGCGCACAGCAGAGGCGATGGAATCCGGAATGGTTGCAATCAATAAGGGTGTTATTTCAGATCCAGCAGCACCATTTGGTGGCGTGAAGCAATCAGGCTTGGGCCGCGAAGGTGGCTTTGATGGAATTCATGAGTTCTTGCAGACCAAGTTCATTGGCGTAGAGATCTAACAGCAACCAATCCAGTGCTGTTTTAGCTAGAGCTTCTTACGCTTCAAGAAATCACTAACAGCGCTTATCCATGCTGCAGGTTCTTCTACCCATGAAAGATGTGACGAATAAGGAAGACAGACCCACTCTGCTCCCTTAATCTTTTTCACAAGACGCTTTTGCATCTTTGGGGTCACTTCATCAAACTTTCCATTAATGAGAAGCGTCGGAACTTTAATTTTTTTAAGTTGATCTTCAACATCCCAGGTATTTAATGAACCGATCGGTGCAAATTCAACTGGCCCCCACATGGCTGCATAAACTGTCGGATTTACTGCAAGTTGACCGAACGCTTCAGCAACATCTGCCGTCATTGGAACACGCACCAAATGTCGAAGAGTGAAGAAGTCATTTGCAGCTTCAAACTCCGGTGAAGTGTAATTACCCTCCTTTAAACCTTTGTGAACTGCTTTGCGGTGCACGGGCGGCAATTCAGTAACAAGTCTTTCAATTTCAGGCAGCCACTTTGGAACGGATGCGAGTGAATTTGCAATTACTAGACCCTTAAGTCCCTTTGGCTTATCAACTGCATGAGCAAAAGAGAGAATTCCGCCCCATGATTGGCCGACAAGAATGTACTTCTTTGAAATCTTTAACTCTTTGAGCAGCAAGTTAAGTTCTTCTTTAAAAAGTTCAACAGTCCAGAACTCACCTGGCTTGTCATTTAAATGCGTTGATTGACCACATCCAATTTGATCGTAGACAATTACTGGCCGGCCCGACATAGCGATGAGATGAACAATTCCGAGTACATAATTATGTGGAGCACCAGGACCACCATGTATAACAACTGCGGGAGTCATCTTGGATTTCAAATCCCCAATAACTCGGTACCAAGTGCTGCCGTGCTTCCACTGCATAGTTCCGGTGTAATCAAGTGCCTGCTCAGCCATTTTTACTCTCCCTCTTTGACATAATTGGCAAAGGTACGTGGGGAGCCTCGAGAGTGGAATAGTTTTTAAATGAACTTTCTGAGCGGAGGATGAGGGATTTGAACCCTCGATAGGTTGCCCTATACACGCTTTCCAAGCGTGCGCACTCGGCCGCTATGCGAATCCTCCCGAGGAGGTGAACTCTATCGGTGGCTGTAACTATGATTACGCCAGATCCCTCGTACGGCGTTACCGTACTGAACTCCCCCAGGGCAGGAATGCAGCAAGGGTAGGTCCGCTCTGGCGGGTGTGCGAGGGGTCCTTTTAATAGGGTTACTACGTAAGAAAATAGGCGCGACGAACAGTAGAGGAGCACGGCGATGTCATTAGCTTTGTATCGTAAATATCGTCCCTCTGTTTTTGCAGATGTCATCGGACAAGAACATGTAACTGTTCCACTTTCAAATGCATTGGAATCAGGTCGCACACACCACGCATATTTATTTAGTGGTCCACGTGGTTGCGGAAAAACTTCTAGCGCACGAATCATGGCGCGCTCGCTAAATTGTGAAAAAGGGCCAACACCAAATCCATGTGGCGAGTGTCAATCATGTAAAGATCTAGTGGCGAATGGCCCAGGTTCACTAGATGTTATTGAACTAGATGCTGCCACGCACGGTTTAGTAGATGATGCACGCGAGCTTCGCG
>CAIXVA010000151.1 GCA_903922745.1 uncultured Actinomycetes bacterium | reverse complement strand
GATCTTTTGAACACATCAGACATCATGGGTAAGAAGCTACTTCTTGCACCACGATTCTTGTTCAACAACGTTAACAACGTACGTAACCCACTAGAGGATGCATTGATTGCAATCACTGGTGGAGCCGATGTCACAAAGACGTTGACTGATACATCAAAGACCATCAAACAGGGTCTTACTTCTTAAGGAGTAAATAGTTACTTCCTTGGTTCGCATCCAGAGCACCCTTGCCAATCGTGGCAAGGGTGTCTCTGGTGCACCCAAAAGAAAAAAGCAAAAAGATTCAAAAATTCTATGGTTCATGGCAGCACCTGCAATTACTTTGTATTCATTTCTTTACCTGTACCCGGCGCTATCTAATCTTCTCTATGCAACCCAGCGCTGGGATGGTGTAACTAAGCCTGAATTTGTTGGTTTAAAGAACTTCATTCACTTACTGACCGACGATGATCTTTTCATTAAAATTCTTGGAAATAATATTCGTTTTACAATTCTTGTAGTAATTCTACAGACTGGTTTTGCCCTGCTCTTTGGTACTTTTCTTCTCAAGAACTCAAAAATTAATATTTTTCTACGTACCGTATATTTCTTTCCGACTATTCTTTCATCTGTCTCAGTTGGTCTAATTTGGACTTTTCTCTACGATCCAAATTATGGTTTTATTAATGCAACTCTAAAAGCTATTGGCCTTGATCGATTCGCTCTCAATTGGCTAGGAGACTCCAAGTACTCTCTTTATGCAGTTGCTGTCACTCAAATTTGGTTTCACACCGGGCAGATGGTCGTTATTTATGTAGCGGGACTTCAACAGATTCCTGCCGAACTTTATGAAGCAGCCCAAGTAGATGGTGCAACTCGTTGGCAGCAATTTAAAAATGTAACGTGGCCAATGGCGCTGCCAACCACTGCAGTAGTTGTTGCGTACACAACGATTCAAACCTTCAGAGCTTTTGATTTAATTTATGCGATGACCCAAGGCGGCCCACTTAATTCTTCAGACCTACTAGTAACCAGTGTCTATAACACCGCTTTTGTTGGATACAAATTTGGCTATGCAGCAGCACAGACGGTTTTCTTGGTCTTATTAGTAATGCTCGTGACTTGGTTGCAGCGTCGCGCTCTTCGAACCAACGACGGGGTCAAGCGATGATATATAAGATATTTAAAAATACTATGCTCACAATATTTGCTGCCGCTGTCATAGTGCCAAGCTCGATTGTTGTTTTAGGTTCTTTTAAATCTGATGTTGAGATCTACACAAAGCCTTTGGCATTACCCCAGCATTGGAACCTTAATAATTTCCGAACCTTGATTGCAACTGGAAATGTTTGGGTACCTTTCAAAAACTCAGTTTTTGTCTCTGTTTTTTCAGTGTTGTTGACGATTATTATGGCTAGTTTGGTTGCCTATGCAATCGCGCGTTCTATTACGGTAACTGGAAAGGTTTTGTTTGCGCTCTTTTCCCTAGGTCTGGCAATCCCTGGCCAAGTCAATATCATTCCAATTTTTACTTTGTTTACCAAACTACATTTGAATAACTCTTTGTACGGACTGATTCTGGTCAATATTGCGTTAACTCTCCCGATTTCAGTATTTATTATTTCTGCTTTCTTTAAAGATCTTCCAAAAGAGCTTTTTGAGGTTGCGAGTATCGATGGTGCAAACCATTGGCGGGTTTACCGATCAATTGCGATGCCACTAGCTCGACCTGCAATCGGGGCAACATCGATTTTTCTATTTGTCATCTGCTGGAACGACCTTTTGTATCCATTAATGCTTATCAACGAGTTGGATAAAAAGACTTTACCTCTTACTTTAATTGATTTCCGTGGGGAATTTGCAACGAGTTATTCGATGCTCTTCACCGCCATCATGTTTGCTTCAATTCCAATGGTTCTCATGTATGTTTTCGCTCAGAGATCATTTATTGCCGGCCTTACAGCTGGTGCGGTGAAGGGGTAGGCATGAGCGCTGTAACACCTTTAGCACCACAACGTGCCGCAAGAATTGCTACCCAGTTAATGGAGTTGATTGAACTTCAAAAACTTAGCCCAGGCGATAAGTTGCCACCTGAGCGACAGTTGGCAGATTTATTAGAAGTTAGTCGGCCAAGTTTGCGTGAAGCTCTGCATATTCTTCAGGCACAAGGCTTAGTACTGATTAAGCACGGACAAGGAACCTATGTTCAGGAGCCAATTGTTGCTCAAGAACTCCGTGCATCAATGATGTCTAAGACACACGGTTTGAATGAACTCTTTGATGCGCGTGAAGTTTTAGAAGTTCCCGCATCACGATGGGCTGCTGAAAAAGCGACTAAAGAAGATATTCGACTTCTGCGTGCAACCTTGAACCAGATCGATACAGTGACTGCAACTGAGCCAATAGATTTTGTCCAACTTCAGTCGCTTGATGCAAAGTTTCACTTAACTATTGTTGGAATTGCTGGAAACCGTTTTATTAATCAAACCCTAAATGTTTTGCAAGATGTTATGAAGATGTCAATGGAAACCACGTTGCGTTTACCAGGACGTTCAGATATTTCACGTAACGAGCACAATGAGATTCTTACGGCCATTGAAAATGGCAATGGTGAACTTGCTTCAAAGTTAACTTTGCAACACATTACTGGCGCTCGTGCAACTGCCTTAGCTGATGCCAAAAAGAAAGACAGCAATTGAGTTCTATTCAAGCGGTCTGTGTTGGCGTAATAACAATCGACACCATTGCTTTGGTTGAAAAGTATCCATCGGCAGATGAACGTGTTGTGGCACAAGAAATTTCACGTGCAGGTGGAGGACCGGCAGCCGTTGCTGCAGTTGCGTTAAGCCGTCTTGGAATAAAGAGTGCGATAGTCGGAACAATTGGTGATGATGCTGATGGCAAGGAAGTCTTGCGAATATTTGAAAAAGAGGGTGTGGACACAACTGGTGTTTCAATCGGAACATCTGAAACCGCTGGCAGCGTAATAGTTGCTTCAAAAGAACACAGCGCACGTGCCATAAGTACACGCCAACCAATGGTTCAGGCGCCCATTAATGAAGCCGCTAAGAAGCTAATTGCACAGGCGCAGTGGGTGCATGTCGATCACGTCGGTATTACACGTTTAGCAGAACTTGATATATCACGTGGAAATGGCCCGCTCATTTCTTTTGATGCTGGCTATGGCGTTGAAACTTTTGATCCGATCACAGTTGATTTGTTTGTTCCAACTGACCGTCAGATGGCTTTGCGTTATCCAGGAATTGATTTAGCGGTTGCTTTAGAAAATGATTCAATGAAAGCGGGAAATACGGTTGTGGCAACGCAGGGTTCTGCTGGTAGCGCAGGTTTTTCTCCTGAAACAGGTTTGGTAACAGCACAGGGCTTTACAGTCGATGTGATGAGCACATTAGGTGCCGGTGACGTTTTTCATGGCGCATTGGTTGCGCAATTGATTCACGGATTTCCTCTCCAAGAAGCGATGTTCCGCGCAAATGCTGTTGCAGCACTTTCTTGCACAGGACTTGATGGACAGTCAAAAATTCCAACAACAACCGAGCTTGATACATATCTGGAGGCACATAAATGAGAGCACCACTAACTAAATTAGCAAGACCATCAGGTGCTCTTGCAATGGTGGCCGTTGATCAACGTGAAGCACTCCGAGGAATGTTTGCAGCCCACCAAAGCACTCCAGTTCCAGACTCACAGCTAACACAATTTAAAGTCGACGTTGCACGCGAACTATCGCCTTATGCCTCAGCGCTCTTAGTTGATCAAGAGTTTGGTATTGATGCAATCATTGATCAAAAAGCACTACAAGGTAGCTGTGGCTTAATTGCTGCCGCTGATCTACTTGTTGGACCAGCTGGGGGAGCAGCAACAGATACTGCAGTTGATCCAGATGTTGACCCAATTCGTATGAAAGATATCGGCAGCGTCGGATTAAAGTTCCTTGTTTTGTGGCGCAACGATGAATCACCAGATGTGCGTGCCAAGTTAGTTGAAGATTTCAACAAGCTTTGTCAGATTTCAGGACTTCCTTCAATTATCGAAATCATTGTTAAACCACCCACAGATACTTCCCGTAGCTTTAATCGTGAAGAAGAGCTGATTATTGCTGCCCGCGAAGCGTCGGCATGGAAGCCAGATCTCTATAAGGCTGAAGTTCCATTTCACGGTGAAGGCGATCTAAATTTAGTCACAAGGAATGCCGAAAGAATTTCAGAAGCAATTGGCTCACCGTGGGTAGTTCTTTCAAATGGCGTTAAGCAACCATTCTTTAATGATGCAGTTAAGGCTTGTGCCATGGGTGGCGCCAGTGGATTCCTTGCAGGACGAGCAGTATGGGCCGACATCGTTGGTTCACCTGATATTCCTAAGGCGCTGCGTGACGTATCTATTCCTCGCCTTGAACAACTAGCTGAAATTGTTGATACTCATGCAAAACCTTGGAGCAGTTGGAACTAGTTATTTATTGCAACAAAGTTCTTGTCAGGGTCAAGCATCACTGAAATCGCGTTTAAGGCTAAACCTTGTCCCCACAGTTGCATACGATCGCTACGAATCACGCTGTAACCAAAGGGAATCAGCTGTAAAACAGTTCCTGCACTTGTGCGTGTTAATACACCAGAACTATCAACATAGGTAAGTGAAGCTGCAATTGCTTTTGTTCCTACTTGACTCAGCTCTTTCTTCAGATCTGGAAAATGTCGGATTGCACGAATCATTGCCGCGCCAAAACCTGCAGTCGCCGATGCTTCAAGAACTCCCTTGTTCTCGACTTGATGATCAACAAGAACATCCCAAATTCCATACTCAGGAAGAAGAGGAATTAGTGCAAGCAATTGTTCTCTTAATACTTTCTTTACCAATTCAACAGATTTAGGTTTAATCCCTAAAACTTCACAAGCATCTAGAAACTCCACCGCAGATAAAGACATCCAGGCATTCCCGCGACCCCAGTAGTTCCAGAGTGTTTCACCTTTATGTGAGCCATGAGCAAATAGTTTGGTCGTGGGATTTTGAAGTAATTCAATATGCGCGACTAATTGATCACCAATAAATTCGATATAAGAAACATTTTTTGTTCCAACACCATGATTGAGAAGGAAAGTTCCCATCATGTAGCAGGTATCTGCCCACACACCACCAGGCCAATGCTCAACCGCACCGTTTGCAGCCCTGGTTGCAGAATTTGGGTCCATCACCCACTTTTCTAGTGAGCTGATTATTTCGGATGAATCCATTAATCCACGTGCATGAATTCTGGATGCAGCCGCACCTGGAGCAACATTATTAATGTGGCCAGATGTAATTGCTCCACGCCCGGAGTACCAATCAAGTAATCGAGCTGAAATTTTTTCTTCCACGGTTTCGTGATACCGAACTTCAGCTAAAAGGTAAACACCTTCACCCCACGACCATTGTGGAAGTCCTGCAGCCCACGTTGCATCAATAATTCGCTGCGCGGTTTGCTTCAGGTAATCTGGAGTTAATGAATCAGGGGACAACGGAGCAAGTGCTGGTGCCTCTAGAAAGCTAGAAGTTGTATCTTCTCCAGCCATTTCAAGCCTGTGACTTCGGTTCGATGCGCTTACCCTTGATTACATCAATCTTTAACTTTTCTTTTCCAAAAGTCGCATCAAGAATTTCTCCATCAGCTTTTAACGTGACCGCTGGATTATCAAGACGTGGTGGAACTTCAGGAAGCCCGCCTACAAGTTGCTCACTCTTGCCATCGACATGGAATGGCCCACTCCATGACAGCTCAAAACGCTTTTTATGTTTCCAAGAGATCGAAAGATTCTTTTCGTCAAATGTTGGCTCATTGAGTTTGCGAACAAATGTTTTGATATCTTTAAACTCTTTTTTATCGCCCAAAATAGTTACGTACAGAGCACCGTTTCCATTCGGAATCCATTCTTGATGTGCAGTATCGCCACTCTTTAATGGCGTGAATCCTCCTGGTGAAGCCACGGCAATGTAACCGTCGCCAACACGTCCGGCAATCCACGATCCCTTTTGAACAAACTCTTTCATCCACGGTGTTGGAAACCATAGATGCGTGAAATCTGGGAGTAATTGATCATTTAATGCATAGATAGCTAATGCAACATTTTCATATTGTCTGACGCGAGGTAGAACTAAGTGGCCCGCCCAAGCGTTTGGACGGACAGAGGTTGCATGACTAAAGGCTGCTGGATAACTAGCAAAAACCTGTACTTCTGTTGAAAGGGTTGCACCCCATACATGCTCTTGTAATCCAGGAAGGCCAGCTCTGTAATCTTGAACAGAGGAAAGCATGCCATCTGCAGTTCGCCAGACGTGGAGATCAGATGCATATGGGCGTTCTAATAAATCACTAGTGAATCGATACTTTCCACGATAAACCTGGCGACCATGCCACGTTTTATTCAGAGAATGCGCAACTTTAACGATCATCGGTGGCAGAACATATTTCTTAGAGGTAATTAATGTAGCTACCGGTAGAACAGCTAAATTAAGTGCGCCCATTCCCCATAGCGCCCACATAATTGGTGCAGTCTCTTCAAATCGAGATGAGCGTAATGTTGTTGTATAGCTGCGACCGTGTGCAGCGCCATGAATTCCGCGCCATGAATTGCTTGCAAGAGAGAGCATTAATTTATCAAGAAGCGCTTCTGAATATTGGCGTATCTCTTTGTTAGGGGAGTATTCAATAAGTGAAACAAGAGCCAAGGTATCAATCGCTAAATATGCATTTGAGTCATATTCGCTAAATCCACCTTCTAGTTTGCGCTTTAGCCACTCAAGTGCCATCTCGCGACCATGCTCAGAATGTTCTGATCCTTTTAGGTTGGCATTAGGGAAATTTTCTTTCTCAAAGAATGTGCCAATTAAGTGTTCTGCCGTGTGCCATACAAATTGGTGGTTTTCAGTGAAGTAGCACATTGCATCAAGACCAGGCTGTTCAATCCAATATTTGAAGGAAAGAAGTGCGTTCTTTACCTCTTCGCGCAATCCCTTTTCCCACATTTTCTCTGGAAAACGATTGAGAATATGGACCAAGCCAACTGCTTCGAAATCTGCACAGTCTGCACGAGAAGTAATCATTGAAAGTGCTGGCTTTAAGTCTTCATGAGTCACAACGTATTGAGCATTTTTGTCTTGACGGGCTAGTGCTCTTGCTGATGAGGCATAACTATCGGCAACATGATCAATAACCTCTTTGCGCCAGACAGCAGGGGCACTCTTTGGAACAGAGGTGCGCACACGCTCTGGAACATAGGCGGTTCTAAATGTTCGGAATACAGGCGTCTTTGGTGAGTCAACACGGAGCTCAAGGAAGATTTCGCCGGTATCTAGCATCGTGGCAGTTACATCCCCGTCGATAGATCCGTTCTTACCTTTTTCAGCTTTTTTTGCAGCGCTACGAATCTCAGCAACTGAAACCTTTGCCTTACCTTTTGTCAGAGTAAAGGG
>CAIXVA010000150.1 GCA_903922745.1 uncultured Actinomycetes bacterium | reverse complement strand
CAACAAGCTTCTTGCCATTAATGGCCATCTTTCCACCTGTGTAGTAACTCAAACCCCATGTGAGGCCTTCGTTATATGCCACACCGTATGAAGCAAGTGGGCCAGATGTTGATGTGATAACACCAATTTTGATTTCTTCAGCAGCCTGAGCTGGTGCGATGCTTGGTGCTAGGACAGCAAGTGAAATTGCCGCTACTACCAAACGCTTTAGTGAGCTTTTGCTCATGTACATACTCCTCATCGAGTTAATCGGTCCGCGATCGTCGGACCTTGTTGTGCGCCAATCTAGGGGGTCTACAGGGCTACTCCCAAGTTATAAAGGTTGCAGTTTGATTACTTTTTTAGGGGTCCCGACTGAAAATTGGTTGGAAATTCTTGCAGGCACAGGCACACTTGCCCCATGTCATTGCCAACGCAGAGAATTATGGTCCCCGTCACAGGTGGAGATTTAGCAGTCTTTCAGTATGGGAACGGAGCGGGAGACCCGGTCTTATTAATCCATGGAGTCACATCTTCCAATAGAGCATTTCAACTCTTTGCTGATTCATTAATCGCCAGAGGTAAAGCACCTTATGCAGTTGATCTTCGTGGTCGTGGTGATTCAAATACTTTACCTGGTCCATTTGGAATGGCAACACATGCGAAAGATATGGCAGCTGTCATTGATCACTTTGGTTGGAAAAGTCCAGATGTTATTGGACATTCAATGGGAGCATTTGTAACCGCAGCACTAGTTGGTTTGTATCCTGAAAAAGTCGGTCAAGTTGTTTTGGCAGATGGTGGAATCCCACTTCCATTGCCACCTGGAATGACAATTGAACAGGTGATGCCTTTAGTACTTGGTCCTGCTTTGACACGTCTTTCAATGTCATTTGAAAATAAAGATGCCTACCGAAATTACTGGAAGCCCCTACCTGCATTTGCAAAAGGATGGTCCGCAGTTCTAGATGAATATGTGGATTACGACCTTCGGGGAACCGAGCCTCATATGAAGCCTTCGACTAATCCACAAGCGGTTGAAGAGGATAACCGTGATCTCTTTGGTGATGACCTTGTTGCGCGCTCACTCAAGGGGCTGCACAATGAAACTTTGTTTATCAAGGCAGAACGTGGATTGCAAAATGAAGAGAATGGTCTTTACCCAATGCCAGTATTGGATTTTATTTTACCCAGCTATCCTCAATTAAAGCTTGAATTTTTGGCTGATTGCAATCACTACGACATGTTTCTAGAAGAATCTGGTGCTGAAAAGGTCGCCACAATTATTTATGGAGGCCGGACATGACTCTAAAAGGTAAGCGGGCATTTATCACGGGCTCTTTTCAAGGTATTGGTTTAGGTATTGCAACCTCCCTAGCTGCAGAAGGTGCGTCAATTGTTTTGCACGGCCTTGCAGATGAAACAACAATTGCTGCTGCAGAAAAGGCTGTGCTTGCTGCCGGAGCCGCCAAGGTTGAGAGCCATGTTTCAGATCTACGAGATGTCAAAGCTACCGAAGATCTAATAGCAAAAATTCTTGCAAACGGTCCTGTAGACATCTTGTGCAATAACGCAGGAATTCAATACACGGCCACGATTGCCGAAATGCCTCGTGAAAAATGGAACGACATAGTCGCAATCAACTTAACGTCATTCTTTGACACCATGCGCTTACTGTTGCCACAAATGAAAGAGCGTGGTTATGGCCGAGTAATCAACACCGCGTCTGTTCATGGATTAGTTGCATCAGCTGCAAAAGCGCCATATGTTTCTGCCAAACATGGAGTAATTGGTTTAACCAAAGTTGCAGCCCTTGAATATGCAGTAGTTGGTTCACGCGAAACTGGTGGCGTAACGATTAATGCAATTTGTCCTGGCTGGGTAGAGACCGCTTTAATCGAACCGCAGATTCAAGCCAAAGTTGATTTACACAATGGTGATCGAGCTGCGGGAATTGCAGATCTATTGTCTGAAAAACAACCTTCACGACGTATGTCAACACCTGAAGAAATTGGTGCGATTGCTGTTTTCTTATGCTCCAATGCTGCTCACAATATTACGGGTGTCGATATCGCAGTAGATGGTGGTTGGACAGCTCAGTAAGTTTTTTACAAAGTAAAAGCGGGGCCAGATTTCTCTGACCCCGCTTTCTTACTTGTGACTTTAGCGATTATCGCTGTAGTACTTCAACCATGGTGGGCTGATTCCCTTATCGATTGAAAGGTTGCCGGCTTTACGTACCGCTGTATACAACGCTCCACCTGAAGGTAGATTTCCTGTGTTTGAAGCTTGAACCTTTGACTTTGCTACCTAGAGGAAGTGTGCAGTTGTGAAGTTTCAGTGGTTGGTTCCTTGTGCTGCTGGTGTTGAT
>CAIXVA010000149.1 GCA_903922745.1 uncultured Actinomycetes bacterium | reverse complement strand
ATGGCGACTTCTTTAACCAAGGATGTTGCACTTCAACTCTTAATCGTTGCTGTGGCAACAGTCTTTATCTTGGCCGTACTGATTCAAATGCTTGCGCCTATTAGTGGTGCACATTTCAATCCTGCCGTATCACTTGTTGATTTTCTGAACAAAGGCATATCAGCCAAGAAACTTGCCCTATATGTTGTTGCGCAAGTTTTTGGTGGCATCCTTGGTGTAATCACTGCAAATGCAATGTTTGACCTTCCAGGAATTCAAGCGTCCGCCCACGCACGATCAGGAGCTGGCTTATGGCTTGGTGAAATAGTTGCAACCGCTGGCTTGATTCTTGTGATTCAACTTGTTGGAGCTCAGAAGAATGGTAAGTACATACCATTTGCTGTTGCTGGTTGGATCGGTGCTGCTTATTTCTTCACCTCTTCTGCATCTTTTGCTAACCCTGCAGTCACCTTTGCGCGTGCATTCTCAGATACATTTGCTGGTATCGAACTAAGTTCGGTTCCAGCTTTTATATTGGCGCAGTTAATTGGCGCTGGTGTGGGATTACTGCTTTCTAGGAGTCTGAAGAGTGGCAAATAAACCAACTGTTCTTTTTGTCTGTGTTCACAACGCAGGACGTTCACAGATGGCAGCAGGATTTATGCGCGAGCTTGGACAAGGTCGAGTAGAAGTTTTGTCGGCAGGAAGTGCACCCAAGGATTCAATTAACCCAATCGCTGTTGAAGCAATGGCTGAACTTGGAATTGATATTGCAAATAACACTCCAAAAGTCTTAACACCCGAAGCCGTTCAAGCATCAGATGCCGTCATCACAATGGGTTGTGGAGATGCGTGCCCGTTCTATCCAGGCAAGCGTTACGAAGATTGGGTTCTTGAAGATCCGGCAGGACAAGGCATTGAGCCGGTCCGTGTAATCCGTGATGAAATCAAGCGTCGCGTCGAGTTATTGCTGTCAGAGCTTTTGCAATAATTTCGTATTCCATTACTACAGGAGAGTTGTCTCTCGCTTAGTTCATAGTAAATATGTAATACCGGTCGTACCGTTGCTGGAAGAGGTTGGACTTTCTAACTTTCTTCAGGATTGGAACGCCTATGACAGGCTGGATTTCAGAGTTTATGAATCACCCTGCAACTTATCTCAAAATAGGGTGGCTGCAGATTTCAGTATCTAACCTATTGGTCATTCTGCTTATGCTTGCAACTTTTGCTCTTGCCGTCTTTCTACCTTTCCCAAAAGGTCACGATGACACACAGGAGCCTCGAACATGAGCGAAATGTGGACGGCAAAGTTACGCACTAAATGGCAAAAGGAACTGCCAATTGAAAAGCTCCTTCCTGATGATCAACCAGCATATGTTGCATCGTGGATTTACGTTTTCGGAGTTCTTACCCTGTCCGCATTAGCGATGATAATTGCATCCGGCATTGTCTTAGCATTTGAGGGACCAGCTTGGTATCACACATCGGATGCTGGAAAATTCACGAACAGCATGCACTTTTGGAGTGTTCAACTATTTTTTGTTTTCATGGTTATTCACCTTTGGGGCAAATTCTGGATGGCAGCTTGGCGTGGAAACCGCTTTAGAACATGGGCGACGGGCGCGGTTGCATTTATTTCATCAATTGCCACAGCATTTACCGGCTACTTAGTTCAAACTAACTTTGACTCACAATGGATTTCATTCGAGGCAAAGGATGGATTCAATTCGATGGGAGTTGGAGCATTTTTCAATGTAACAAACCTTGGACAAATGCTGTTGCTTCACGTCGCATTCCTTCCACTAATTCTCGGAGTCTTAACAGTTGTTCACGTGTTAATGGTTCGCAAACGCGGCGTTGTACCTCCCATTGATGCTGAACCCGCTCTTTCTAATCGAGGCCCACAATGAGTATTTCCAAAGAATCAAAGCATGCATTTGATGCAGCGCCTTGGAGCGGAAAAACCAAGAGATACGACATAGTCAAGGAAGGCACAATTGCTTTAGCGGTTGTCGCAATTTTTGCCCTGTTCTTATCGCTACTTATGGGATCTCCTGATGAAACTCCGCTTACATTTAAGGGTTGGGCTGTTAGTAATCCAGATAATTTCTATGCGACAACAGTTCAGGAATTAGCTGGAACAAGTGGAACTGCAACCTATGGAGCTCCTTATAACAAGGGTGCCGAAGGATTAAACGTCGGTCCACTGTGGCCACAAAAGTGGATGGGCGTTACTCATCCAATTGATTCAGTTAATGACTTTGTTATCTCTCCTTTGAGTACGCAGGTCATGTCAACAGAAATTGCTAGCGCAGTTGCAACATGGAAGGCAGCCCCAGACACACAAAAGCAAGATTGGGCAACTGCCTACGATGATGCAATTACAAAGGTTGAAGGGAAAATCAGTGATGTACCTGCTGGTGCCTACGGTCCTGTTCCTGCATTGGCACAAGGTCTTACCGACATGGCAAAAGGCGGAGCATTGGATGCTGCGCTGTTGTCACAAGGTGGATTTTTTCAAACAGATAACACTAAACAAATCTTGTTCTTTGGAGATGGTTCTTATCTAGATGATGCTGGCACCGCTGCTAATTTGCAGGGTGGCACATGGGGAATGATGAATGAGACTGGTCGATATCCAGGACAAGCTTGGTTGTGGCTCTATTCATTCTGGTATCAAATTCCTCCATTTAATAATGAAGAGTCCAAACCAATCGGAGCAAATGCTGATTTGTACATTATGGTGCTTATGGGCGTCATGTCAGCAGGTTTGATTTTCATTCCATTTATTCCTGGAGTAAAGAATCTACCGATGCGAATTCCAATTCACAGAGGAATCTGGCGTCAGTATTACGATGAAAATGGAATCAAACGGCGTAAAAAGTAAGAAGGTAGGTAAACCCTCTCTATGACTTGGGGAGGGTTTACTTCTGCTCTAAAAACATTGCAACGGAGTTAATACACCAGCGCTCATCTGTTGGCACGTCATAACCTTCGCCCTTGAACACATGGCCTAGGTGTGAATCACATGCTGCACAACGAACTTCTGTGCGAATACGTGGAGCAAGTGAGCGATCTTCGATCAACGTAACTGCGTCATCTGCAGTTGGTGCATAGAAAGAAGGCCACCCGCATCCGCTATGAAACTTTGTTTCGCTTTTAAATAGCTCGGCGTTACAGGCTTTGCAACGGTAAGAGCCAACTAGTTCTGTATCGGTGTACTCACCAGTGAATGGGCGCTCAGTTGCTGCATTGCGCAAGACTTCGTAGGCAAGATCGCCAACTCGAGCCTTGAGAGCCTCTTCATCGATGTTTACTTTTTCCATGGGTCAACCTTAAAGGGTTAGCTAATTTCCCGCCTGCGACAGGGCTCGTTCACTCGGATTTCATGGGAAATAAACCCAATCGACCTTTTGCCCCTCGTCTTGATTTCCTATGGTCATCCCATGACACATTCCAAATCATCAGCATTCGCCGAAGTTAATGAAAAAGTTGCCCAGGCGGGAGAATTCCTAGGTTTAAAGCCCGGGGTAATTGCTGCACTTAGCAGTTGCGAACGTGAAGTTGTCATTTCTATTCCCCTTCGTCGAGGTGACGATGTGGATGTCCTAACGGGTTATCGAGTTCAACATTCGAGTGCGCGCGGACCACGCAAAGGCGGCATCCGTTTTCACCAAGATGTAGATCTTGATGAAGTCCGCGCTTTAGCATCTTTGATGACATGGAAGACAGCTCTGATTGATGTTCCATTTGGTGGAGCAAAGGGTGGAGTTGCAGTCGAT